>DATFDJ010000162.1:0-25008 GCA_035252115.1 Nitrospira sp.
GACCATTCACAAGGTCTCCTGTTTTAGGAGTTTCGATTCCTAGCATCACACGCAACCGTTGGTTGACCTCTCTCATACTGGTCAAACGTTTCTTAAGATCATCGATTGCAGAGGAGAAGGCTGCCGTCTGTTGTCGTGCGCTCATAGCCTCAGCACGGAAGGCAGAAAGCTCCCATACTTCACCGGTCCTTATCACATAGTGAGAAATAACCAGCAGGTCCGCCACAAGAAATACTGCACATACTATCAATAACTTGCGAACGAACTTCCTGGGAAAACTAAACCGAAGCGGTTTCGCAGTTGACCCGCGAAAGATTACGACTGTGTAGGAATCGCTATTCTCAGCCCCTGTCACTTGTCTCATATGTCCACCCCCGGTTTTCGGGGTCGGCAAAACAACACTGTTTGCGAGTCTACCGATCTAAGCTGCTTCGGTCAACCCCTCACTTTGGTGATGAATCACGGGCGACGATTCGCAATTAATTGGATACCTCATTCACGACCCACTCTATATATGGGGGAAATCCATTGCACATTGGGATGGCTATGATCTCCGGCACATCGTAAGGATGGACGGCTCGAACGGTCTTTTCCAGCGCCGGATATTGTTTGTCGGTTGTCTTGAGCATCAGTAAGACCTCCCGTCCTTCAACCATCTTTCCTTCCCAGCGGTAGAAAGAGCGAAGGCCGGGCACGACGGTGGCGCAGGCGGCAACTCTGTTCTTTACAAGAGTTCGGCCCATTTTTGCTGCCTGAGCTCTATTCGGCACCGTTGTAAACACAACAACAGTGCCTGGTGTTCTCTTCATACCCATAAAGCAAATACCTTAGTATAGAACGTATAGAACCGAATTTTTATGTGCGGTACGCCAAGTCGGACGTCTTCTCAGGAGAGCAATTTCTAGGCCGACTACGTATATGACGATTAATAACGCAAGCTAAATCAAATGCTTGCGACAAATGAACTGCTCATTATAATAAAACTCATACCCCATGACATTACGGTTTAGGAGTAACAGATGTGAACAGAAGGTGACAACAATGTACAAATATTGTCCCTTGCTCCATGCTTACGGTCTTGTCCTTATGCTAGAGATATCCTTCTCTGGCTGATTTCGCTCATTGACACTGTTTTCTAGGCTCTCCTATCATTACCACGATGCCTGTTGGACAAAGGAGGAAACCGCAATGGGTTATGCCATTACTCCTAGAGAACTTAAGTCGAGGCTAGACAAGGGAGACAAATTAGTACTATTAGATGTGCGGGAACAGTGGGAATACGATTTGGCCAAAGTTCAGGGGTCAACTTTGGTTCCACTCGCGACATTGCCTCAATCATTGGGAACACTCAACCGGGATTCCGAGATTATTGCCATTTGTCATCATGGAATGAGAAGCGCTGACGCGACAAACTTCCTGCTGCAGCAGGGATTTCCGAACGTTAAAAACTTGGTGGGTGGCATCGATGCGTGGTCGGTCCAAGTAGACGGCACCGTGCCACGGTACTGAAAATACCATCCGGTCACCCGGTCCCGTTGAGGAAGTTCTAACCCATTCGCTCGCGGAAGTACTCTACTGTCCGCTTCAGCCCATCGGTGAGGTTCATCTTCGGCTCCCAAGACATTTCCTGGCGCAGCTTGGAAGAGTCGACAACGCTGCGCGCCTGCTCGCCTTTCTTTGCTGGCCCGTGTACCTCCTTACATGTGGAGCCCGTGTGTTGCACGAGAATGCGAAACAGATCGTTTATCGACGTTTCGACCCCTGTTCCGACGTTGTAGATACCTTCAGCTTCCTGTCCCATCACTGCAAGATTGGCTTCGACGACGTCTTCGACAAAGACAAAATCTCTAGTCTGCCGGCCATTGCCATTGATGACCGGCTGCTCATTGTTTAAAAGCTTCTGAATAAAAATGGCTACCACACCGGCTTCTCCTTCCGGATCTTGTCGCGGTCCATACACGTTGGCATAGCGGAGGCTAACTACTTGTAATCCTCCTACTCGCTGAAAATAAGACAAATATTGCTCCCCACACAACTTGCTGAGTCCGTAAGGCGACAAAGGTTTGGTGGAATGACTTTCGGGCGCAGGATACACATCTTGCTCTCCATAGATGGCACCACCGGAAGAAGAAAAAACGATCTTTCGGACGCCATGCTTCACCGACTGCTCAAGCACGTTGAGAGTCCCGAGGATATTCACCTGCGCGTCGAATATCGGATCTTGTACAGATTTCCGCACGTCCATCTGTGCGGCGAGATGCATTACCACATTGGGGCGTTCGTTTCTGAAAACCCGCTCCAGGCGCCACCCTTGAATATCCAGCTTGTAGAATCGCGATGCTCGATTGAGATTTCGTCGCTTCCCAGTCGAAAGGTTGTCAACGACGATCACCTCATGACCTTCTTGGACCAAGCGATCAACCAAATGAGAGCCGATAAATCCAGCACCTCCTGTGACCAGTACCTTCATGCCTCCCCCTTAAGTGTATGCTTCAATGTCGGATTGAGCACTCATCTTATTACAAGAAGAGAATGCCACAAGAATTTCTCGATTTCCCTTTCGCCCTTTTACTGGAGAATCGAGGCGTCCTCGGAAACCAAGTCCCAGGTTGGTCCCGACGCTGACGACTTTTTTCGTCACAGCTTCTCGCTGCAGCTCGCTGCGGACGATTCCTCCAGCTCCGACTTCTCCCTTCCCCACTTCGAATTGGGGTTTGACAAGAGCAATCACATGGCTCTCAGGAGCAAGAAATCTGACTACACTTGGAAGGACCAAGTTGAGCGAGATGAATGAAACATCGATCACCGCCAAATCAATCACATCGTAAACGAGTCCTTGGTCGAGATAACGAATATTTGTCCGTTCCAACAGAACCACACGCTTATCCTGGCGAAGCTTCCAATCAAATTGTCCATAACCGACATCCACTCCATAGACCTTGCTCGCTCCTCGCTGGAGCAGACAGTCAGTGAATCCTCCCGTTGAACATCCCACGTCGAGACAAACCAATCCTTGAGGACAAATGCGGAAGTGATCGAGCGCCGCTGCTAGTTTTTCCCCCGAGCGACTGACGAAAGGGGCCGGTTTTTCGATTTCAATACGGGCATCGAGAGAGACGAGCTTGGCTGGCTTATCGACAACGGCGCCGTCGACAAGGACTCCTCCGGCAAGGATCGTCCTGGCGGCGATTTCCCGACTGGAAGCAAATCCCAAGGAGATTAAGATGCGATCCAGACGTTCCTTTGATGTCCCTGCGGATGAGGTCATGAGGATTGTGGGGTCGACGGCAGCGGAAGATGCGATCCAACCTACTCTTCGAGGGACATCTGAGAAGGCGGTTCCTCGTGCCCCTCATTATTACTGTCGTGTGTGAATGCATGAAGCCGTTTCTTACCATTTTGGTCTTTGATGAGCACTTCCACCTTGCGCTCTGCTTCGTCGAGAATTTTGAGGCAATTTTTTGACAGGCGGACTCCCTCTTCAAAAATCTTGAGCGATTCATCGAGCGGAAGATCGCCCTTTTCTAACTCGCCGACGATGGCTTCCAATCGGGCCATCGCCTGCTCGAACTTCACTCCTCCCATGCCGTCCTCCACTGGTCGGCCTCATTATACTCGGCAGCTAGAGAATTTTAAACAGACGCATCCGGTATCACTCGTTTTATCAGGCAGTGCAGGCGGCCGTCTGCCAGGCGTGCCGTCATCTCATCCCCGCTCTTGGTGTCTTGCGTTCGTTTTACCACTGTGCCGTCGCTAAGAGACAGAACGCTGTAGCCGCGTTCGAGGACGGACAGAGGACTTAGAGCGTTCAACCGGGCCATCGCTTCCCGCATCTGCTGTCTGCGCTGAAGGGTCCCTACATGCATCTGCCTGCGGAGTCGTTTGACAACCTGGTGCATCATGGCAAGACCGCGCTTGACCGCCGCGACAGGACTGAGCCGTATCAGTAACCGATCGTCTTCTCGGAGTCGGATCCGTTCTTTTGAGAGGTGCGTCAAAATACCATCGTTAAATCGATTCGTAAGTTGGTCCATGCGTTGCGCTTCCTTCTGAATACGGAAGCGAAACTGAAGCAACCCGCGATGGCCAGATGCCCATCGTCGATATTCCGATAGACAATGACGGGCCGTGACTTGGCCCATTCGACGGGACAAATTTCCGAGCCGCTCAACTACCTGTGCGAGGACCGGAACGACGATTTCCGCGGCGACCGAAGGAGTCGGAGCTCGGACATCCGCCGCAAAATCCGTCAAGGTCACATCTGTCTCATGACCGACTGCTGCCACAATAGGAATACGCGATCCCGCCACAGCCCGAACGACGACTTCCTCATTAAAGCTCCACAAATCCTCCAGCGATCCTCCACCGCGGCCCACAATAATGACTTCGACTTGGCCCTCTTCATTCAGACATTGGAGGGCTCTCGCAATTTGGTCCCCAGCTCCCTCTCCCTGTACCTGGACGGGAACGATGACGATATGTAGGATCGGCCATCTGCGGTGAAGCACAGCGAGAATGTCTCGGATCGCAGCTCCACTGAGCGAGGTGACAACCCCGACACTCCTCGGAAATGAAGGAAGGGGTTTCTTCCTGACCGGATCGAATAGACCTTCCCGTCCCAATCGCTCTTTCAATTGCTCGAACGCCAACTGAAGCGCGCCGATGCCTCTCGGTTCGACGATCTCCATGACGATTTGATATTCCCCGCGGGGCTCATACACGGTCAACCGTCCGCGCGCGACGACATGCATGCCTTCTTGTAACGTGAACCAGAGGCGGATCGCGCTCGAACGGAACAGAACGGCACGAATTTGACTGGACTCATCCTTCAACGTGCAGTAGAGATGCCCGGACCGGGGTGCACGGAGATTCGAGACTTCGCCCTCCACCCATACGTCGCTGAATTCAGCCTCTACCGAAGTCCGGACGAGACCTGTCAACTGAGTGACCGTAAGGATGGGACGAGAGATACCGGACACGAGGAGGCGAGATCCTGTGATCATCGTCCGTCAATCGATGAGGCGGATTCGTTCAATGGAGAGCGCTTTGCCAATACGAGCATCGATATCCAGAAGCACCGCACAGAAGACAGTAGGACCGGAAGCCACTTCAAAACGCCGGGGCATGCCGGTCAGAAATTTTTCAATCGCCAATTCTTTTTTCACGCCGATCACTCCGTGGAGAGGGCCTGTCATGCCGACGTCCGTCACATACGCCGTGCCCCGCGGCAGGATCTGTTCATCAGCGGTCTGCACATGGGTATGGGTTCCCACGACTGCAGCCGCCTCGCCATCGAGAAAATGCCCCATCGCCATCTTTTCCGAAGTGGCTTCGGCATGCATGTCGACTACCACAGTCGCCACTCTCTTCCGGAGTTTGGTCAATTCACGCTTTCCCACCTGAAACGGACAGTCCAACGTCGGCATGTAGGCGCGACCCATCAACTGAAGAATGGCCACTTCTTCGCCGGTCGTGGTTTCCACGACCACGCTGCCCTGCCCCGGCGCTCCCTCGGGATAATTCGCCGGGCGCAAGAGACGTCGCTCTCGAGGAAAGTAGTCGAGGATTTCCTTCTTGTCCCAGGCATGATTACCAGTCGTAATAGCAGAGAGTCCCACCCGAAACAGCTCCTCGGCCAATTCCGGTGTAATGCCAAACCCACCGGCGACATTTTCCCCGTTGCCTACTACGATGTCGATCTTCCGGTGCGCAACGAGACGGGGCACCGCACGAGCCACGGCCCGCCGCCCAGGCTCTCCCATGATGTCGCCGATATAGAGAATTTTCATTTGGCATACTCGACGTATCGGCTCTCGCGAATGACCGTCACCTTGATTTGCCCCGGATAGGTCAACTCCTGCTCGATCTTTCTAGCGAGGTCTCTCGACAATTGGAATGACTCGGTATCCGTCATATCTTCTTGCCTTACAATGACTCGAATCTCCCGACCGGCTTGAATCGCATAGGCCTTCTGCACGCCTTTCTGAGCGTGCGCGAGTGATTCCAGCTTTTCCAGTCGCTTCACGTACGACTCAAGCGCTTCTCGTCTCGCTCCTGGTCTGGCGGCTGAGAGCGCCTCGGCTGCAGCGACCAGCACGGATTCGGGACAGAGGGGCTCGACTTGCTCATGATGCGCCGCAATTGCATTGACGATCTTTTCACTCTCGCCGTACTTCTTCGCGATTTCGGCCCCCAGCATCGCGTGGGGCCCTTCTTCTTCGTGGCTGACCGCTTTGCCGATATCGTGCAACAAGGCTCCCCGGCGAGCTAATCGAACGTCCAGGCCCAACTCGGATGCCATCATCCCGCAAATGTACGCCGCCTCGCGCGCATGGTACAGGTTGTTCTGTCCGTAACTCGTGCGATACTTCAATCGCCCGAGCACTTTGATCAACTCCGGATGGAAATCGGAAAGTCCGAGCTCAAAAATGATCTTTTCAGCCTCCTCATACATCAACTTATCGATTTCGACTTTAACCTTTTCGACGATCTCCTCGATCCTGGTGGGATGAATTCGTCCATCGTGCATCAGGCGTTCGAGCGACACCTTGGCAATTTCCCGGCGGAGAGGATCGAAGCCGGAAATGATGACCGCCTCGGGTGTTTCATCGATAATCAAATCGATCCCGGTGGCCGCCTCGATAGCGCGGATGTTCCGGCCTTCGCGGCCGATGATCCGGCCTTTCATCGCGTCGCTCGGAATGGGAACGACCGAAATGGTTGACTCCGAAACGTAGTCGCGTACCACTCGCTGAATCGATCCAGTAATGATTTCTCGCGCTTCCCGCTCGGCATTTTCTCTTGCTTCTTCGAGTGTCCGCTTCGCGATGCCGGCTGCATCAAGCCGAGCCTGGCTCTCCATTTCCTGAAGCAATTGTTTTCTTGCTTCATCCGCCGTCATCCCCGCGACCCGTTCGAGAGCGTCTCGATGGTCTTTCTCGGCTTGTGCGCAGGCGACCTCCTTGCTTGCAAGCCGTTCTTCGCGCTTGGTCAGTTCTTGCTCCCGCCGCTGCGCCTCGCCGTCCCGCTTCTCTAATGTACTGATCCGTTTGTCGATGATTTCCTCTCGCTGGGCCAGCCGCTTCTCAACTCCCGACAACTCGGCCAGTTTAAGCTTCTGCTCTTTTTCCAGCTCGGCTTTTGCTTGGAAGACGAGATCCTTCGCCTCCAATTTGGCTTCCCTGATGATATTTTCGGCTTCTCGCTGCGCATTGTGAAGGACTTGGCGTGCCTGCTCATCTTCGCGTGCTCTCTTCGTGGCACTCGACATCCGCCGGATCAATTCATACACGCCGATTCCGATACCTGCCCCGAGGATGCCGATCAGCATATAAAAAATAGGTGAGGTAAACATACGGCTGGCCCCTTTCAATCGAGCGCGAGGAGATTTCCCCGGCGACTCGTACTTGAGGATCCAAGTGGAAACGAGAAGGAAGTGGGACGCAGAGAAAACGACGGGCTGTTCAGCCGGCGGTGCAGTTCTTCTCCGGAAAAAGACTCTGCGAGATCGGACGGGCTGGAACGGTGCGCACCGCTCGTTCTGATCTGGGGACGTAGAATGCGCTCGCAATGTTTCGTTGTCGGCTGACTCTCACTCTCTCGTGAGAAAGAATCGACGCCTGGACCGGAAGCAGCCACGCCGGCATTCCGTCGGCAACGATTCTAGCCGACACGAGACAGTCCTTCAGGTGAGCGAGCACGCCCGCCAGTATGACCATGAAACGACCGAGCATCTGCACGCATCTGGCTTGTTTCAATTGCTCCAGCATCGAAAATGCGACGTCCTTCCTACAGCGTGAATCATCTTCCGAATACTGAACGGTTCAAAAATCCGCCTAGTCTCATACCCTTATCGTCTGTCACTGCGTTCACACTACCGATTTACGATAACAAACGCTGGTAGTGTTTTGCAAGTTCCTTCAACGAAAAAGCGAGGTTGGAACCTGTTCTTCGATGGACTCCATCAACGAGGTCATCCGCCGTTCGACGTCGGCTTCGTTTTGGGCACGCTTCTTCTCCGCTTCGAATAACTGGTGGGCGAGGTTGAGCGCCGTCAATACCGCAAGCTTAGAAGGTGTAGTGGTACTCATTCCTTCGGCCAAGTGACGCATCTGACCATCGACCAAACCGGCCAAGCGCCGAATGTAGGCTTCGTCTGCTTCCCCTCGAATCGCATACCGCTGGCCATAGATTTCGACATCCGTCGTCTTAGTCAAAGGCCACCTCCTTGCGTTCTTCCAATCCCTCCAACAACTCAATTTCTCCTAAGACCTTTTCGATGCGGGACTTTATGTCGGTCCGTTCGCGTTCCCATCGGCGGTTCGAATCGCTCTGTTCCGCATATCGTTGACGGATCGCCTTGAGATCTTCTTCCAGAGACGCGTTCTTCTTTTTTAGTTCGTGTACGAGTTTGACCAATTCTCGAATCCGTGTTTCAAGCGCATCCAATCGATCCAACGCCATTGTTATACACCTCGTGAGACCCCACAGATTGGGGGGCACTATAGAAACTTGCCCAAATATTGTCAAGAAAGAGGGTCAGGAATGATTCGACAGGCGGACATATTCTCGGTAACTCCGCAGCACTCGCTTCACGTATTGACGAGTCTCCTGATACGGAATCAACTCAACAAACTCATCCAAGCTATGTTCACGATGCTGCACCAGCCAGGTATTCACTGCAAGGGGACCAGCATTATACGCTGCAACGGTATAGACAAGGTTGCCCGAAAACTGTTCCATCAATTGCTCGACGTATCGCACACCAATCCGGATGTTCGTCTCTTGATCGAAGAGGTCCTCACGGCCGACCGGAGGAATCCCGGCTCGTTGTGCAACATTATTGGCGGTCGCCGGCATGACTTGCATCAACCCGATCGCGCCGACGCGGGAAACAGCCTTGAGATCGTACTGACTTTCCTCTCTAATAATCGCAGCGATCAGGTAGGGATCGACTCCCTTCAAGGTCTGAAGTTTGATCGCGGGCAGTAACCCAGTGGGATAGGCCACGTTCCACAGAGAGGGAGACAGAAGACCGCCTGTTCGCTCCAACTGGTCCCGAAACCGGGCTCTCGCCAACCGAAGTGCCTGATGATACGCGCCGACCTCATTCAACATTGTGGACAAGAGGACGAGTGACGCTTGATCCTTGGCGTAACGGTCGGCCAACACCCCCACTTCACGCGCTGCATCGATGTCGAGACCTAACGTCCTGAGCTCCACTGCTCGTCGGTAAGCATTTTGCTGCTCGATTTCGGCTCGATTCACAGCGGGGACCGGCGCCTCGCCGTTCGACGTTGCATTTCCTCCCGTACCGGGCGCTTCCAACACGGGCTCCTGTGCCCCTGAACTCTTCGTCCGTTCCCGCGCAAGCTGACAATAATAGGTGTACATGAATCTTCGGCACAATTGACGAAATACATCGGAGGATTGTGAGGGCTCTGTTTGTTCGAGGGCTCGCCCTGTCCAATAAAGCGCCTGTGGTTCGAAGTCGCCGTCGTGTTGGTCGATCAGCATGCGCCATGTATCGAGAGCTTCACGATATCGGCCGGTCCGATAGTACACCCATCCGATTCTCCACAGCGCTTCTGCCCGCTGAAGCGCCGGTTCGCCGGTCTTGGCCACGTGTCGATAGCGTGCAATCGCGTCGTCGAATTGTTTTTGATCCTCCAACCAAATACCTGCGAACAGTCCGATCTGTCCTGTTTGCTCGGCGGACAAGGAAGCATTCTGAGATACGCGCGCCATCTCGAGCAGTTTGTCGCCCTCGGCCTGCCGGAGAAAGACACGGGCGAGCCAGACTGCTGCTTCTTGCGACTCGGGCACCCCTTCCTTCGTCAAGGCACGGAACGTATCGCGGGCGTGGTCATATTGTTTCAACCGCACATGCGCGATGCCGAGTTTAAGCTTGGCCTCGAATCGCTTCGGAGAATGCGGATCGGCTGCCAGGAACTTCCGCAGTTCTTCGATCGCTTCGGCATGAAAGGCCTGTCCGAACAACACCTGCGCTCTCGCAAATCGATCCGCCGGCTGAGGAACCCACTGTTCGCCCCCCAAGTTGGAACTCAACAGGGTTTCAGCCTCCCGCGCTTCCGGGCTCGGAGGAAATCGAACCCATAACTGTTTGAGTGTCTCCCGGCCTTCGGAAACACGATTGTCTCGAAGTTGGCAGGCGGCGCGGCGCAGGAAGGCAAGAGGAGTGCTCGCCTCCCTGTCGTTTGAAGACACGGCTTTGGCAAGCCACTCTGCGGCTTCTGGACAGCTCGATGCTTGATACCAGGCTTCGCCGGCTCGATACGCGGCCTTGACTAAGATATTCGAGTCCGGTACGGCCAGGAAGATACTCTCGAACATGGCCGCAGCCTGCTTGGCATCGCCAAGATTCAGCAATGCCTCGCCAAGCCAGAGCCGGATATAGTCGTCCAGCACCGCGAAATCTCGTTGTGCGGCGCGAAGATATTGCATCGCCACGGCGGGATTCCGGTCCACCAACAGGACGCCCGACAACAGCCCGGCGCGCTTGGCCCAGAGAGTCGAGGGAAACCGTTCCATGACGCGCTGGAGCCGCTCCACTTTCAGCGATAAGAGTTGTTCTTTGGTGAGGTTTTTCCCGAGTCGTTCCTTGGGTAAGGCCGCCCATTGGAAACACGACTCTGCGGCATCGCAGGATTCGGCCTCATTCTGAAGAGCGGAAACTTGAGGAGCTGCATCAGCGGGCACTGGAGCATGAGAAGCCGGCGACAGCCCGCTTATGAGGACCAACAACAGTATTCGCCGGGCACGCTTTCCCATCGGATGGTCTCCCTCCGTTGACTGCCTACCATATATATCAGCGTCTTCTGAGTCTTGCCAGTTTGGGCAGACTCGTCCATGGATATTCTGCTTGTTCGCTTTTTTCTTGCTGTGTTAGGCTTCCGCGATGAACACTGTCGCTCCGGCCATCCCGATCAATCTTCTCTCCTTCTCCGAACAAGATATGACTCGATTCGTCCAGCAGTGGAGTTGGCCAAAGTATCGGAGCGGCCAAATCCTACGGTGGCTCTATCAGCGCCGGATCCGCGCCATCGCGCAGATGACGGATCTCACACGCCAGGAGAGACGATTATTGGAATCTACGGCTACGATCCAGCGAGTCGAAGTGAAAATGGTGCACCGGTCGAGGGATGGGACGAGGAAACTGGTCTTTTCGCTGGCCGACGGTCTCATGGTGGAGACCGTGCTCATTCCCGACGAGCATCGGTTGACCCTCTGCCTGTCTACGCAGGTCGGCTGTACATTCGACTGCGGCTTCTGCTTGACGGGATCTCTTGGGCTCCGGCGTAATCTCAAGTCGCATGAAATCGTCGAACAGGTCTTGGCCACCCAAGATTACCTTCACGGGGACGAGCGCATCACCAACCTAGTTTTTATGGGCATGGGGGAGCCGCTGGCCAATCTGGAATCATTATCGGACGCGATCTTCCGGCTGACGAACAAGACATGGGGATTGGGATTGTCGCCGCGACGCATGACGGTGTCCACTGCCGGGATGGCATCACGTCTCCAAGATGTCGCGACGCTCGGCGTCAATCTCGCCATCTCGCTGAATGCGACGTCCGAAGAACAACGAACAAGGCTGATGCCGGCCGCCAGCCGGATTGCTTCGCTCGAGACGCTTCTGGCCGCATGCCGGCGCTATCCGCTACCGCGTGCGCAGCGCCTGACATTCGAATATGTCTTGCTGGCCGGCGTCAATGACCAGCCGGACGATGCCCGGCGGCTCACGAGATTGGTACGCGGTCTCCGTTGCAAGATCAATTTGATTGCGTTCAATGAGTTTCCGGGAAGCCCGTATCGGCGTCCAAGCGACCGGGCGGTCCAGATGTTTCAGTCGCTCTTGAAAGAAAGAGGCCTCGACGTGTTCATTCGAAAGAGCCGAGGACGGGATGTGCTGGGCGCCTGTGGTCAACTCGGCGATCTGGCCGTGTCATTCACGCGGCCCGCCTTGACACAAATTGAATCCCGTTGTTAGCATGCATTCTCGGTTTTCTCGCAGTATGACCGGTCGCGCTTCCCGACACATGATGCTTTGGCCGTTGATTATTGGACTGCTCCTGTCTCTCTGCTCGGTTCAATCCACTCAGGCGTTCGATCCGCACGAATATATCCTCTCGAACGGAATGAAAGCGTTGATCGTCGAAGTACCGAAAGCTCCTGTCGCGACCGTACAGGTCTGGTACAAGGTCGGCTCACGCAATGAAGTGATGGGCCGGGCAGGGCTCTCGCATATGCTCGAACATATGATGTTCAAAGGAACCAACAGATATCCCAAAGGCTCATTCTCGCGGTTGATCCGAAAAAACGGCGGCATGGACAATGCTTTCACGAGCCAGGATTTTACGGCGTACTTCGAAAACCTGGCGGCGGACCGGGTTGAACTGGCGCTGGAACTGGAAGCAGATCGCATGCAAGGCCTCGTCTTGGAGGCGAACGAACTGAAGACCGAGCGTGAAGTGGTCAAAGAGGAACGTCGGCTTCGGACCGAAGACGATCCACAGGGCGCCCTCGTCGAAGCGCTGTTCGCCCAAGCCTATATGAGTCATCCCTACCATTGGCCGGTCATCGGCTGGTTCGGCGATCTTGACGCCATGACGCTCGACGATCTTCAGCGGCACTACGACACGTTTTACTCCCCCAACAATGCCACGCTGCTGGTCGTGGGCGATGTCAAGGCCGAGACTCTGCTGCCCACGATCAAGCAGTTGTTTGAGCCGATCCCGCGCGGTCCCGAACCGAAACCGGTCGCGACGATGGAAGGAGACCAAAAGGGCGAACGGCGCTTCCTGTTGAAACGGGATGCCCAGGTGCCCTTCGTGATGATGGGGTTTCGTGTGCCGAACTACAGCAGTGAGGATTCGTACGCTCTCGACGTGCTGGAATCGATTCTCTCCCATGGAAAGAGCGCTCGCTTATATCAAAGCCTTGTTTACGATCAGAAGTTGTCGCTCGCCGTCGGGGCCGAATATGGCCTGATGCAAGCTGATCCGGGACTGTTTTACTTCTATGCACTCGTCAGTCCCGGCCAAAAGGTCGAACAAGTCGAAGACGCGCTGCACAAAGAAATCCGGCGCCTTCAAAACGACCCTCCCACCGAACAAGAACTGCAGCGGGCCAAGAACCAGATCGAGGCCGCGCGCGTCTTTGAGCAGGATTCCAACTTCCGTCACGCCATGTTGCTCGGCCAGGCGGAATCAATCGGCGCCGGGTGGCGAAAGGTGGACCAGTTTCTTGATCGCATCCGCGCGGTCGCGGCCAAGGATGTCCAGCGGGTGGCCAAGCAATACCTGGTGGAGGATTCCCGGACGGTCGGCATCTTGATCCCCCTGCCGCCGAGGCAACCGGACACATCTCCTGCCCCCGTGCAGCAGGGAAAATCCTGATGATCCCGCGCAACACCTACGCGGCGTCCATGCGAGCACTTCCGTTCGTTTTCATTGGAGCGTGGTGTGCGCTCGTCTGGTCTGTTTCTCCGCTGATGGCAGCCGAAATTGCTCCGACGAAGTCCGTCATGCCGAATGGCATGACGGTGTTGGTGTTGGAGCAGCATTTTTTGCCGATCGTCGAGGTTCACGCCCTGATCAAGACCGGGTCGGCCCAGGACCCGCCCGACAAAGCCGGATTGGCGAACCTCGTGGCGAGTCTCCTCGACGAAGGAACGACGACCCGCACGTCGAAACAACTTGCGGAGCAGATTGATTTCGTCGGCGGCTCGTTGGAAGTGAGACCATCGGAGGACTTCACGACCGCGTCGGTTCGCGTGCTGAAAAAAGACATGGACTTGGGGTTCACATTGCTCGCGGACATTCTTCAGCGCCCGGCGTTTCATAAGCAAGAGTTCGAGCGGATCCGCACGCAAGTCGCCGGCGAAATCGCCAGCGACAATGACGACCCCGGCCATGTCGCCATGAAAGCCTTTAATCAACTGGTGTTCCACGGGCACCCCTACCGGTGGCCGCTCCAAGGAACGGAAGACACGCTGACCAAAATTACACTGGCGGATGTGACGAGCTTCTATGCCAAGGAGTATGTTCCCGTTCAGATCATCTTGACCATCGTCGGTGACATTACCGCCGATCAAGCCGCCGCGTTGGTGCAGACTCATTTTGGTTCTTGGAAAAAGGCCTCACCGCCTCCGCGGAACACTAAGAAAGCTTCGCCGATCGAGAAGAAGACCGTACAATTGATCGAGAAGGATCTGACGCAGTCGAGCATTGTTCTGGGGCACGTCGGCATCAGCCGCACCAATCCCGACTTCTACGCGGTGACAGTCATGAATTACATTCTCGGGGCCGGCGGCTTCTCATCGCGCCTGATGGATACCATCCGGGACAAGCAAGGTCTCGCCTACGGTATCATGAGTCATTTCGATGCCCGTCTCATGCCGGGGTCCTTCTGGATCAATCTCCAAACGAAGAGCGAGAACACCAATCAAGCCATTGCCGGGGTCCTGACGGAAGTGAAGAATATCCGGGAGGCGCCGGTCTCGGATCAAGAACTCGCGGAAGCCAAATCATTTCTCATGGGCAGTTTTCCCTTGCGGTTGGACTCGACCGCGAAATTGGCGCAGGTGCTCGCTCAGGTGGAGTTCTATGGGTTGGGGTTCGAATATTTCACGCAATATCCCAAATGGATTGAACGCGTGACGAAAGAGGACGTCCAGCGCGTGGCCAAGCAGTATCTGGATCCGCAACGATACGCGCTCGTCGTGGTCGGCAACCTCGCCAAATCGAAAGTGAAACACTGATAGACCTTCTTTGCAGCGCCAGCCGCCATGGTCACCGAATTACTCACCGAGAAGCTCGATCGACTCCGTCGTATCATCGCGGACATGGAATCGATACTGGTCGCCTATTCCGGCGGCATCGACAGTACGCTCGTCTTGAAAATCGCGTGTGATGAATTAGGGACGCACGCCCTTGCCGTGACGGCGGTTTCGCCGACCTTCCCGGCGGGCGAATTGGAGATTGCGAAGCGCGTGGCCCGGGAAATCGGCGCCGAACACGAAATTGTGGAAACCGATCAGTTGACTATTCCCGAATTCGTTCGGAACGACGCCGCCCGTTGTTTCCATTGCAAGACCGATCTCTATGGGCTGCTGGACGGATTGCGCAGGCCGCGCGCATTGCGCTGGGTCGTTGACGGAACGAATCTGGACGATCTCGACGACGACCGACCGGGCCTCGCGGCTGCCCGCCACTGGAATGTCCGTAGTCCGCTGGTCGAAGCGCAGATCGGCAAGGCGGATGTCCGATCGCTCTCGCAAACTCTCGGTCTCTCGATTTGGGATAAGCCGGCCGCCGCCTGTCTGTCATCCCGCATTCCACGCGGAGTCCCGATTACGGTCGAAAAACTCCGTCGCGTGGAGCAGGCTGAGGCTATCCTCCACGAGGAGGGGTTTCGTCACGTCCGCGTCAGGGACCACGGGGAGATCGCCCGCATTGAAATCGGAGCAGGAGAATTCACGGAGTTGAACGAGCCGGAACGGCGAAGTCGTATTAGCGAACACCTCCGCCGGATCGGATTCCATTTCGCATGTCTGGATCTGGAAGGATACCGGCCTGGGGGAACGAGTGTGACTTGAACCCTGGCAACGGCCGCTTTATTGAGAGGAAGAGCGCACCAAGGCGTTGAGCGCTTCATCGGCAAGCCGACGGTGGTCTGCATCGTTCAGACTGCGTTGCACCACTTTCTCCGCAACCATTAAAGCCAAATCGGTCGTTTGTGTACGGATCTCTTGAATCGCTTTGCGACGTTCATGTTCGATTTCGCGTGTCGCGTCGCCTTTGATCCGATCCGCTTCCACCGTCAGACGCTGTTCGTTCTCTTCAAGCAGTCGCTGTGCCCGCTCTTTCGCGGCAGCCAAGATGCCCTCGGCTTCTTTGGACGCGGCGTTCAGCTTGGCCTCATAGTCCCGTAATTTCCGTTCCGCTTCCGCACGATGGCGCTCGGCCTGGTCAAGGCTGTCCTTGATCTTTTTCTCCCGCTCCTCCAGCACAGCCAGGATGCCGGGAAACGCGAATTTGTAGAGGACGAACAACAGAATCGCGAAAGAGACGACTTCCCAGAAAATCAAGGAGGAGAAGAAATGTGATTCAAACTGCGGCATGGTATACCTACGCGCTGTATGTTGAGGCCAGAGTGCCCGAGTGCCTTTCCGGCACTGAGCACCCTTTGCTCAGCGTTGTTATTTGCGGAGCCCCATGATGATGAAGGCGATAACCAGACCGTACAACGCGATGGCTTCTACCAGCGCGAATCCGATCCACATATACTTCCCGACACGGCCTTCGGCTTCCGGCTGTCGCGCCACGGCTTCGATCATCTTCCCGAAGATGTATCCGATCCCGACGCCTGCCCCGGCAAATCCGGCGGCGGCGAGTCCCATGCCTAACAATGCTGCGGCTGCTGAATCCATCGTATCTTACTCCTCTCTTGTCTAAGAAAGTCCGTTGCGTACAGGCTGTTCATCACGCGAGACACGGAATCCTACGCCATACAATCCCCAAAGCGAACGGGCCTTGATGGCAAGGATGGCGCCGGGAGCGGTCCAAACGTGGTTAGTGGGCGTGATCTTCCCCCCCATGTAAATGAAACGCATCTCCCAAGTAGACACAAGTCAGTACGGTAAAGATATAGGCTTGAATGAACGCGATGCCCACCTCCAACCCGTTCATCGCGATCGTAAACGCAAAGGGCAGCCAACCGATCAATAGACCGCCGCTCACCGCGAGCCCGAAGAGCACGCCGAGGATCACATGGCCCGCCGTCATGTTCGCGAACAACCGAACCGCGAGCGAGATGGGTCTCGCCAATTGACTGATCAATTCGATGGGGACCATCAAGGGCAACAACCAACCGGGCGTTCCGGATGGAACCAGTATCCCGAGGAATTTCGCTCCGTGCAGTACGAATCCCATCACCAGGCTGAGGCCATACACGGCAATGGCAAAAACCGCTGTCACGACGATCTGGCTGGTGACGGTATAGGAACCGGGAATGAGACCGATGAGATTGGAAAAGAGAATGAACAGAAACAGCGTCGCAACGAGCGGGAAAAACTTCATGCCGCCTTTCCCCATGGTATCGAGAATGATCCCGCGAATGAAATCCACCAACATCTCCGCAAGACTTTGCAATTTTCCAGGAACGAGCTGCCGCGCGGAGCCGGCCTTGAGCATCAGGACTGTGATGAGCGCCACCACAATCCACATGGTGATCACGGCCTTATTGAGGGAAATATCCAGGCCGCCCACGTTGATCGGGAAAAAGTTATGGAGTTCGAAGGGATGCAGCGGATTCTCTTCCATGGACCCTCGCCTTCAGAAGCCGGCGATCACTTCGGCCATCGCTGCGCGGACCGATAGGCGTTGCGCACGCCGGCCATCGCCCCAAGCACCAGCCCTCCCACCATTCCCCAAGGGCCGGTCTCTAAAATATATGTGTCGAGCGCCCATCCAAGTCCTCCGCCGACGATCAGCGCAGCCAGCAGTTCCGTTCCGATACGAACGGCCTGGCCGAGCCCCGCATAAAACGGATCCTGTGAAGGGGGCATGGTCCGCCTTGGGCTGACCCACTGAGGCGAGTACTCAACCAGCTACACTGAGCAAGGACTCTCCCGACGGCGGGCGCGCAATTCAAGCAGAATACCGATGAATTTGTCAAGCCGAGCCTGGGAAAGCAGGGACGGCTCGGGTATAGTGAATGCCATTATCATGGCACCGAGTAATCTCCTTCGATCTTCTCACTCCTCATTTCTGACCGGCCCACCGCAGCCGCTTCTTGTGACGCTCGAAAGCCGCGGTCATGAAAATCCGTTGGACCTGTACGCCCGGATTGCGTCACCTTCACATCCCTCTTTCCTGCTGGAAAGTGGAAGATGCGACCCGGGAAGCCACGCCCGCTACTCGTTTCTGGGAAGCAACCCCGCGAAAGTCGTGTCTCATGACTCTTACTCCCACGATCCGTTTGCCCCTCTGAAGCAAGAAATTGGCGGTCAGTACATTCAGTCCCCGGCCGGCTTCCCTCCCTTCTTTGGAGGCGCCGTCGGCTATTTCAGCTATGATTTCGCCCGGCGATTCGAAACGCCGTTGAGCGGGCCTGCTGGAGATCTCGGGATTCCCGACTTCCAGTTCGGTTTCTTCGATGTCATCATCGCAATCGACCACCTGGTCGGCCGGACTCATATGATTTATTGTCCTTCGATCGACCGGTTTCTCTCCGAACCCCGTGACAAGCTCTATCGGGAGGGATTGGATCGACTGGCGGAATGCGAAGCCCGGCTTACGAGCACCGGCGACTCGAAGGCGACGCGCGTACATCCTATCTCATTCGCTCCTGAACAAGATCGAGAAGCCTATCTCGATCGGGTGCGCCATTGCCAGGACTATATCCGAGCCGGCGATATTTACCAGGCCAACCTCTCCCATCGATTCAGCTTCTCCATCCCCGACGCCTGTCGACACGGAACCGAACGGCTCCAATATGAACAGTGTCTGTATCACCAACTGCAAACAATCAATCCCTCTCCTTTTTCTGGGCTTCTGCATTTCGGAGATGTTTCGCTCATCAGTTGCTCACCGGAGCGTCTGGTCCGTCTCCGAGGCCGTCGGACCGACACGCGCCCCATTGCCGGGACAAGGCCCCGCGGCTTGAACGCAGCCGACGATAGGCGGCTTGTCGGAGAGCTCCTTGCCAATGAAAAAGAACGAGCCGAACACGTAATGCTCATCGATCTCGAGCGAAACGATCTCGGGCGCGTCTGCGAATTTGGTTCGGTGCATGTCGATGAATTCATGGCGATCGAGCAGTATTCCCATGTCAGCCACATCGTTTCAAACGTTTCCGGTCGACTACGGCCGGACGTCACCCCGTTCGACCTGATCCAAGCCGTCTTTCCTGGCGGGACCATCACCGGTGTGCCGAAGATTCGGTGCATGGCAATCATCGACGAACTGGAGCCGGTCCGTCGAGGCCCCTATACCGGCTCCTTCGGCTACATCGGCTGGAACGGCGACCTCGATCTCAACATCATCATTCGGACGCTGGTGATGACGAAAGAGCGGGGATATCTGCAGGTCGGAGCCGGCATTGTCGCGGATTCAAACCCGGCGCGGGAGTATGAAGAGACGCTGCACAAAGCAGAGGCCTTCTTCAGGTCGTTTCAAGGCTGATGGCGATGTGGATCTATTTGAACGATCGCTTTGTAAAGCAAGACGAGGCGGTGGTCTCCGTCTTCGATCACGGTTTTCTCTATGGAGATGGAATCTACGAGACTCTCCGCTCCTATGGAGGAAAAATCTTCATGCGCGACCAGCACCTCGCCAGGCTCCAACGATCGGCCGAGGCGATCGGTCTGCGCATTCCGATCGCTCAACACGATTGGCCGGCTCTGCTGCACGAAGCCATGACCCGTAACGAAGTGGGTAACGACCGTGTGGATGCCTACATTCGCATCACGATTTCAAGAGGCGTAGGAGACATCGGCCTCGATCCGGCGCTCTGTCCGAATCCGACACTGGTCATCATGGCGAAGCCGCTTACGACGCCTTCCAAGAGCACATACCGCGACGGCGTGGATCTGATTGTCGCGCAAACCAGGCGCAACCTGCCCGCCGCGCTCAACCCTCAAATCAAAGCCACGAACTTCTTGAACAACATTTTGGCGAAGCGCGAAGCGATCGCAGCCGGCGCGTTCGATAGTGTTCTGCTCAATTGGAAATCGCATGTGGCCGAATGTACGGTCAGCAACATTTTCTTCGTCATGAAGGGACGGCTCTGCACGCCCTCTTTGGCGAGCGGCGTTCTCGACGGCATTACAAGGCATATCGTGCTCAGCTTGGCTAGGCAGACGCGCCTCCCGGTGGAGGAAGGCGATTTCGAACCAGAGCATCTTCATGCAGCGGATGAATGTTTCTTGACGAACACCACCATGGAACTGATGCCGGCGACCAGGCTGGACAGACGACCGGTGGGTACAGGCAAGCCTGGCCCGATCACACAACAACTACACCAAATTTTTGTCGAGAACCGCGCGAAATATTTGGAATCTTGATAGCGATGCCGTTCTCCCCCGGTTGTTTTCACTCCCGCCGTTTTTGATTTTTCCGGCATAGGTCCTGCATTTTCTTGACAGCCCGATCGAGACTGATATCGTTGGGGAGCATGAAAAACAGACAGTTATCCTCTCCCTTCCATCGCTTGAAGATACCGCCAGATTTCCTGGCAGCCGCCTTACTCGTGTACGGCTGCCTGCTTGTTGGTCCAGGGCCGTCGGCTGGTGAGATCTACCAATATATTGGTGCGAATGGAACGATTTCGCTGACGAACGTCCCTTCAGATGTCCGGTACCGAAGAATCGACGTCGAAGCCGCTCAATTCCATCAAATCATCTCCGAACACGAACTGGAGCCGGTGATTCGCCGCCATTCGTCGCAGAATCAATTACATCCGGCGCTGATTCGCGCCATCATCAAGGCGGAATCGAATTTCGATACCCGTGCGGTTTCACGCGCTGGAGCCGTCGGCTTGATGCAGTTGATGCCGCAAACAGCGGTACGGATGGATGTCAGAGATCTCTATGACCCGGAAGACAATGTGGCGGGCGGCACCAAGTACCTTCGTCAACTGCTCGACCGGTTCCACGGCAATCTGCCCCTCGCGTTGGCCGCGTATAATGCCGGGGAACATATTGTGGAACGCTATCAGGCTCTGCCGCCGATTGATGAAACCAGGCAGTATGTCAAAAAGGTCTTGCGGTATTATCGAACTTTTCTGGTGCGTGACGGCGTCATTACCGAGCGCCCAATCAACCGGTACGGCCCCGCAACGTCAGAAGCAGGCCCCGCGATTTTCGGCTCTCCTTCCCCCCGCTGATCCCCTCGTCGATCGACAACCGACTGTGTTGCTGCCATCCCGCCCGCTTGGCTTGGGGAAAGTCGGCTCGATAGTGAGCTCCGACACTGTTTTCTCTCCATAGAGCGGCCTCCGCGATACATTGCGCGATCTGAACCATGTTCTTTACTTCGAGCGCCGCCCGATCGGAGAAGGGCTGCGCCATCAATTGCGCCCATCGAGACAATTGTGCGCAGGCCCGTATCAGCGATTCTCCCGAACGGATGACGCCGACCTGGCCCCACATTGTTCGCCGGAGAGAGCTCCGCAATTTTTCAGCATCGACGATGGACGCAGGATGTTCAGTTTTTAGAGCAGCTTCGTGACCGGCCAAGGAGGGGATCTCTCGGCCCCCGGCATAGACTACGGCAGCCGTCGCCGCGCGCGTACCGAACACCAATCCCTCGAGCAGTGAATTGCTCGCCAGCCGGTTGGCCCCATGCACCCCGCTGCAGGCGACCTCGCCGGCGGCAAAGAGACCCGGAACGGTCGTCGCACCGTTGACGTCGGTCCAGACTCCTCCCATCATATAGTGCGCACTGGGGGAGACCGGTATCCATTCTTCCGTAATGTCGATGTCGTACCGCAGACAGGTCGCATAGATGGTGGGGAACCGCTGTTTGATGAAGTCGGCTCCCAACTGCGTCACGTCCAGATAGACATGACGCGCCTTCGTCGCCGCCATTTCAGCCCAGATCGCCCGTGAGACGATATCTCTTGGCGCTAGGGCCGCCATCGGGTGGTAGCGATGCATGAAGAGCTCGCCTTTACTGTTGCGCAACTGCGCCCCTTCGCCGCGCATCGCTTCAGACAGCAGGAACGGCGGACTGGAAGGAAGATAGAGCGCGGTCGGATGGAATTGCACGAACTCCATGTCTTGCAGGACCGCACCCGCTCGCAGGGCCATGGCCATGCCATCGCCCGTCGCGCTTGGCGGATTCGTCGTCCGCGCATAGACCTGCCCTGCTCCTCCCGTCGTCAAGATGACCGCCCGAGCCGGGACAATAAACCGGCATCTCGTCGGCTCCTCCAACACCAGCGCACCGCAACATCGGCCTTCTTCGACGATGAGATCGACGGTAAAGTGGTAGTCCAGCCGTTGAATGAGCGGATGGCGCATCGCTTCGGCGATTAACACGCGGACCATCTCATTGCCGGTCGCATCGCCGCGCGCTCGTAAGATCCGACTCCGGCTGTGAGCGGCCTCCCGCGCGAAGGCAAATTTTCCTCCGGCCTTGTCGAATTTCGCTCCCCATCTGATGAGTTCTTGAATGCGCTCCGGTCCCTCCTCGACGAGGACTCGTACCGCTTCCTTTCGACAGAGACCGTGCCCGGCCTTTAGAGTATCGGTAAGATGAATCGCGACGTCGTCCTCTTCACTCATGGCGACGGCAACCCCGCCTTGAGCATAGGTGGAGCTGCTCTGAAGCGGATGGCCTTTCGTCAACATCAGCACGCGGCCGGCCCGACTCAGTTCGAGGGCGGCCCGCAGGCCGGCCACACCGCTGCCGACGACGAGAAAGTCGGGCTGTGTCCAAGCGAACGATGAAGGGGATGTCCGCATTGATTACTTCTTGACCGACGCCGGTGCTTCCACGGTGGCTTTGCCCTGCGCGCCGAACGGCGCGTCACCTTGGATGCCCCGAAGCAGTACGGCTTTCGATCCGACCCATTGAAGCCTGGAATGACCTCGTTGGCGTATGCCGGGATCGTCAGAGTCCTTTTTCCATACGCCCTGCCAATGGACGTACACGTCCACGTCCTCACCTTCGATCATGATACGCTCGGTTTTGAACTCCAGCGCGATACTGCGAAAGGTTTCGAAGTCCGTTTCCGCATCGTGTTGGAGCCGTTCTAATTGTTCAACCGGCATCATCAATGCCGCCATAGCGGAGGAGTCCTTCTTCACATAGGCCTGGCGCAGAGACTCCACCGCCTTGTCGATACGGAGATAGCGTTCGTGGTCTTCGGGATACTGGACGACTTTGGAACTGCATCCGGCCCAGGATGCAGTCATGAGGAGCACCACCGCGACGCCGGCGATTGTTCGGACGACTGAGCGAGACATGTGTCGGGCGTCAGTATAGGAATCGCGCGTGAGAGAGGTCAAGATTCCGACGGCTTGCAATTTCGCCGCGAGTCTCATAGACTCCGTTTCGTAGGAGAGATACCGCATGGCAAGCGTGCTCAAAAAGCGCCGGAAGAAGATGCGCAAGCACAAGTACAAGAAGCTGCGTCGGCGCCAGAAATTCTTACGCCGCAAGAGCTAACCCCGTTGTCGGTCCGGGGAGGAGGCATCGGTGCCGGAAGGCAAGAAGGTGCGCATCCGCGTCCGGACGGTCAACTGCGTCTACGTGGGAGATTTCCTCATCCCTCCCATGCGCAACCGCGTGTCCGACGCGATCAACGAAGAGCAGCGGTTGTTCATCAATCTGACCGACGTCGTGATCAACGACAAGGATCGTTCCGATTTCGTCGCTCTCAACAAGAACCTCATCGAATCGATCGCACAAATCTGACATCCCCGCGGCAACCCTCTCCGGTCTTGCGGCCCGACAGGTTTGCCGAGTGGCTTTCTCCTCGTGCGTCCTCTAAGATCCTTCCGCCATCATGTCGTCCTTCGCCCGATTTTTTCCGTTTGTGAGACCGTATGTCTTGCGCATGGTCGCGGCGGGCCTCTTGGTCGCGATCGTCGCTGGGGTGAATTTGGCCCTGCTTCGTCTCGCGGGCACCCTGTGGGACGTCATCACCGTTCGGCACGACGCCTTCCGGATGACGGAACTGATCGCGATGTTCCTCGGACTCGTGTTCGTGCAAGGCCTCTGCTCCATGGGCCACAGCTATCTGACGGCTTGGGTGTCCCAACGCATCATGGCCGATTTCCGCACGCACGTGTTTGCGCATCTCCAGACGCTCTCCGTGAGCTTCTTTGCCCGGCGGCGGACGGGCGAATTGTTGTCGAGGCTCATGAACGACGTCACGGTCATCCAGTCGGTGGTGACGGAAACGCCCATCGACACGGCGAAGCAGGCCGTGACCTTCCTGGGCGGAATCGGGTTTCTCTTGGCGATGAACTGGCGCCTTTGCCTGCTCATCCTTGTCCTGCTTCCGGCACTCGTGCTGGTCGCCCGATTCTTCGGCCGCAAGCTCAAGAACCTTTCGATCTCGATTCAGGACCAGACGGCCGCACTCAGTACGCTCATCGAAGAAGTCATCTCCGGCATCCGCATCGTCAAGTCGTTCGTGCAGACGGCCCGCGAGGAGCGCCGGTTCGCTCAGCAAATCGACCGCACTCTTTCTCTCAGCATGCAACGGGCCTCCATCATGGCGATATTCATTCCGGTGATCAGCCTCTTGACCTTTTCCTCCGCGGCAGCCGTGCTGTGGTACGGCGGACAACAGGTGATCGACGGGACGGTGTCTCCCGGCGATCTGTTCGCCTTCGTGCTCTTCGCCGGGATTCTGATCGGTCCGTTCAGCTCGGCGGCCCGCGTCTTCGCGCAGATCAGAGAAGCGCAGGGCGCCATGTCCCGCGTATTCGAAATCCTGGATGCGCGGGCCGAGGTCTCCGATTCCCCTTTCGCCGTCGCCGTCGATCACGTCATCGGCCATGTCGGCGTGGAACATGTCGGTTTTGCGTACGATGTTCGTCAATCCGTCTTGACGAACATCTCGTTCGAAGCCAAGCCCGGCGAACTGATCGCCATCGTAGGGCCGACCGGTTCCGGGAAAACGACGCTCATCAATTTGATACACCGCTTCTATGATCCTACGGACGGCAGGATCATGATCGATGGCCGCGATGTGCGGAGCATCAGGCTGGAAAGCTGGTATCGGCAGGTCTCGTTGGTCCCGCAAGAAACTGTGCTCTTCGGAGGCACCATCCTCGACAACATTCGTTACGGCGACCCGCAAGCCAACGAAGAGACCGTGTTCGCCGCGAGCCAAGCCGCGCATGCTCACGAGTTCATCATGAGCCTGCCCGATTCCTATCGCACCGTCGTGGGAGAGAAGGGCGTCAATCTTTCGGGCGGGCAACGGCAGCGCATCGCCATCGCCCGCGCCATTCTCAAAAATCCG
>DATFDJ010000163.1:0-29333 GCA_035252115.1 Nitrospira sp.
CTGCTCCAGGAACGCGATCAGGAATGGGAAGCATCCCGTCGGCTCGTGGG
This sequence comes from Nitrospira sp., assembly GCA_035252115.1. Taxonomy (GTDB): domain Bacteria; phylum Nitrospirota; class Nitrospiria; order Nitrospirales; family Nitrospiraceae; genus Nitrospira_C. The sequence goes on from DATFDJ010000163.1 coordinate 51, forward strand.
AGCCGGGCAATTGCCGGCCACACTGAAACGTCTGGCGGAGGAGGTTCACCGAGTGGAATTACCCGGTGCCGTCCGCGATGCGATCCTGACCGCGCTCAACCGCGGTCAGGCAGAACGGATTCAGGACCTGCCCGGGCCTCGACTGAAGGAACTCACCGGTCTTCCGCCTACGAAAGCGGTTCGGGCGCTGTGTGTGTGGTTCGATCTTGGCGGACAGCCGAACGCTCATCGGCCTGAGACGCCGCTCAGCCAGTCGATCGTGAACGCCGTCGTTCACGATCGCGTCAACCCGTTCGATGTGCTGCTGTCGACCGATGCGCCTTCTGTGTTGGACCTCGGCGCAGGAGACCTCTCGTTTGCGACCGAGCTTGCTGATCGCTATGCCGTAGCGCTTCGCGAGCGAGGCCGTACGCTCGTCCTTCATTGCGTGGACCGCCTTCACCCGCGCTCACGGCTCGGCGGCCCGCTCCATCCCGATCAGAAACGGCTGGAACTGCTGCGGACGCGGCCGGATCTGTCTTTTCAATTCTTTCCTGACCAGGATATGTTCGCGCTGGAACGGCTGGACCGATCCGGCAAATTGGCGCCGTGTTACACCGTCGTCACATGCTGGGCCCCTGCAACCCCGACTTTCGCTTATGAACCCTCGCGTCTCAGTCGGGACACGATCGCCGGAGAACTGACCAAGACCAAGGGAACGTTTCGCCAGACCGAGTATTCCGGGGAACCGGCTCTTGAGGTGCTGCATGGCGGGCGCTCGTTACTCTTTCCGCCGTGGAAGTTCGAGGTCCAGGGTCCGCTGGCACTGCTCGACCTCCTCTCACGGCGAGGACAAATCGGCGTCCTCGGCGCCGTCGACGGTCAGGTATTTTGGGAACTTCTGGCGCAATTGCTCGAGGACGATCGATATCGGCCGGCTGACAAGCCCTTCACTCCTGACAATCTTCCCATGATCTTTGGCGACCTATTTGAACGCCTCTCCCACCTGCCGATCGGGGAAGCGATCGAACTTTCCGAATGCGCCACGCCGCGGTATAATATCCCCCGCGTATTGCCTCTCTCGTCTCTCCACCACTCCTATGCGTTCCGGTCAATCCTCCTTCGCCGGGGAGCGGTCTTTCCCGGCATGCCGGCCAGCAGCACAGCCCGGCGCTTTTGCGATATGGTCGAAGAAACGCCGCCCTGGATGGTGACACTGATCCCCGAACGGCCGGCGAGTCACGCGCAAAACTCGCCATAAATTGACCACCCCGGGGCCCTTTGTTAGACTCAGCCGGTGTCCGATCCCTATCGGATTTATTTGCTTTCGCTCTCTCATCGCCCATAAACCCGACCCATGAACTCTCTTCACATCATTCAAGCAATTCAGGACAATATTGCCCGCGTGATCAAGGGGAAAACCCATGTCATTGAGATGGCGGTTGTCTGCCTCCTGGCGCGCGGCCACCTGCTCCTTGAAGACGTGCCCGGTGTCGGGAAAACGACGCTCGCGCATAGTTTGGCCCGGTCTCTTGCCTGCTCCTTTAAGCGTATTCAATTCACCAGCGATCTCCTGCCGTCCGATATCGTGGGCGTCTCGATCTTCAACCGGCAAAAGCAGAGTTTTGAATTCATGCCGGGCCCGATCTTCGCCAATATCGTCCTGGCAGATGAGATCAACCGAACGACCCCCAAAACCCAGAGCAGTCTGCTGGAAGCGATGAGCGAGGCCCAGATCTCCGTTGACAACCAGACCCATCAACTGCAGCAGCCGTTCATGGTCATTGCCACGCAAAATCCAGCTGAGTATCACGGCACGTTCCCTCTGCCCGAATCCCAGCTCGACCGATTTCTGATGCGTCTCAGAATCGGGTATCCCTCCCCTGAAGAGGAGCGAAAGGTTCTCGAGAGGCCGCAGGTTCTGCATCCGGCGGATGCATTGGATGCGGTCATTCCGGCGGAAGACGTGCTGCGCCTTCAACGGTCGGTCGATGAGGTGCACGTGGACGAGAGCCTCACGGATTATCTCCTCGCCATCGTCCAAGCCACGCGCCAGAGCGAGTTGCTGTCACTCGGCGTCAGCACGCGGGGAGCCTTGGCTCTGAACACCACCGCCAAAGCGCTCGCGCTGGTTCGAGGCCGGGACTACTGTCTTCCGGACGACATCAAAGAATTGGCCCCAGTGGTTCTCTCGCACAGGGTCATGCTCAATCGAACGCACGGCATGCGGACGCACAGTTTCGAGCAGGCCGAGCGGATTGTGCTCGATATCGTTGAGACGATTCCGGTCCCCGTCTAATCGATAGGATTCCCAGTGACGCAGGTGCGGCGAATGGCACAGAATCTTTGGCGCCGTACGCTCTCACGATTTACCCCCCGTCGATCGATTCGTCTGACTTCCGAGGGAAAGCGCTTTCTACTTTTTACGCTCGCCATCGGTGTCGCCGCCATGAATACCGGGAACAATCTGTTCTATTTGTTGCTGGCCATGATGTTGAGTTTGATCGTGATTTCGGGATTCTTGTCCGAGCACTGTCTTCGCCGCCTTAGTTTCCATCGTCACGTACCCGACCTGATCATGGCCAATCAGCCGGCCACCGTCTCACTATCGGTGACGAACCGTAACAGGCGCGTTCCGAGCTTTTCCCTGCGATTGTTGGATGTCATCGATGGACGCGACGTCGATCATGGATTGTTCATTCGTCAGTTGGCTGCGCAGCGTTCAATCCTGCTCTCGTACCCCTTGCTGGCGACGACGCGCGGACAACTACGGTTGGAACAGGTCCGGGCCGAGACGCTGTTTCCTTTCGGGCTTTTCCTGAAACGGGCTCTTTATGAATCTGGAGCCACAGTGCTCGTCGGTCCGGCTGTCAGACGTCTCTCCTTGCGCGTCGTGGATGATCTAATCGGTGAAGGACAGGGACATCCGTTTCCGCGCCGCGGGTACGGAACCGCGCTCTACAACCTGCGCCAGTACCAACCGGGAGACGATTCACGAGCGATCCATTGGATGACGACGGCGCGTACGACCCAATTAATCGTCCGTGAAACGGAGGCCGAGGACCAGCGACGGATTACCGCGATCCTGACCTGTACCGCACCGGATGAATTCGATGCGCTGTTTGAGCGCAGCGTGACATTGGTGGCGTCGATTCTCTGGGAATTGTCGGAAAGGGAGTATCCGCTTCGGCTCGTCATCGGCGGGGAGGACTCGGGTTTCGGATCCGGCTCCGAGCACCTGCTGTCGATGATGCGTCTCCTCGCCCTGTGCCAGCGGCGACTGCCTGACGCTCACGCATTCCCGAGCCGAGAAACCACCGCCATGCAGAATGCTGATCGCGGGTATATCTTGGCGATCGTGCCCTGGGTGGATCCCAGAACGGGAGAGGGCATGATCGAAGCGGACCGCGTGGTGCACGGACGGCAACTGGAAGAGTTGACTCATGCCTTTTGAACGGGCATTCAAATCGAGTTCGCTCTTTCTTGCTGCTTCCGCGCTCTGCGGACTGATCCTAGCGGGCGGCGTTCCGACCTGGCTCGCTCTTCCCGCTGCAACCCTTTTGACGCTGGCCCTGCTCCATGTCTGGGGCATCTCCATTCCCCAAGCCGGTCTCGAACACATCGGACGTGCGGCCCACTTGCCGAATGTTCTGCTCATCACTGCCTTTTTGTTGTTTCTGGTCGACCTGGTTTTCATGTCTCGCGAACTGCTATCGGCCGGCATTCATTTCCTTGTGGTACTTCTCGGCATCAAACTCTTGGCGTTGAATCTGCGCCGGGATTTCCGGCACCTCTACGCCATCAGCTTGATGGGGATCCTGGCTTCTGCCGCACTCACCACGGAAACCTGGTACGTCGCAATTTTTCTCCTGTACCTTCTCGCCGCCGTCTGGACGTTGCTTCTCTACCATTTGACCGATGACCCGACGGGTGACATCGAGAACGGGGCCTCGCGACACGTGCAGGCGGTGAAGGACCTGACGTCTGGGATTACGAACCGGTTCTTCTGGTTGACGAACGGGGTCGCCACTGCGACGTTTGTCTTGACGCTCGCTATATTTTTCCTGCTGCCCCGCATCGGTGCCGGACTGCTCCACAAGGCTCGTGGAGAGACGTTGCGAACCACGGGATTCTCGGAACGCGTCGACCTGGGGACAATCGGGTCGGTGAAACAAGACCCTCAGGTGGTCATGCGGGTCGAATTACCCGACCGGCCGGGTGGCATGGATCGGCTGTATCTCAGAGGTGTGGCCTACGATCGCTATGGCGGCCGGTCTTGGACGGCCGGTCACACACGCCGGCGGAGCCTTGGAACATTCGGTGACGAAACTTACGTGGTTCAGTCGGCTGCAAGCCGGAGGACCGAACGTTCTTCACTGTCGATTCAGCAGGACATTCTCCTGGAGGCATTGGACACCGCCGTGTTATTTGCAGCTCCGTTTCCGGAATCAGTCACCGGCGATCTGCCCGGTGTGCAATCGGACAGTATGGCAGCTCTCTACCTCCCGTTCCCCACCTCGTCCCGCATCCGTTATTCCGTCGTCTCGCGGCAGCCGCAGATCGTCTTGAACGATAGGACCGTCACAACGGCAGAGTATCCCCGCTCGATCTTGGAACGGTACCTGCAACTCCCGGAGCTCTCGGAAAAGGTCGCAGAATTATCCCGACACGTCGTCCGGTCTGCCGCCACACCGTACGAACGAATTATCGCGATTCAGGACCATCTGCAGCGATCCTACCGGTACAGTCTCGATGTGGAGACGGCCGCCTCACTGCATCCACTTGAAGACTTTCTTTTCGTCCGCAAGAGCGGGTACTGCGAGCACTATGCCACCGCCATGGTCATCATGCTTCGTGCGGTCGGCATTCCTGCGCGATTGGTCACCGGGTTCCTGGCCACGGAATGGAACGAGTTCGGCGGCTATTTTACCGTTCGGCAACGGGACGCACATGCCTGGGTGGAGGTGTATTTCGCGCCGTCCGGTTGGATGACGTTCGATCCAACCCCGTCTGTGGAGACGACGCCGGTCCGGTCCGTTTGGGATACGGTGTTCCGAATGAACGAATCGTTGCGGCTCTATTGGGATCGCCTCTTCGTTCATTACAGCATCCGCGATCAGTGGGCGGTCGTCCATGGAATCAAAGAGCGCGGCGATGCCGTTCGGGACTACGCCAATCACTGGATATCGGCTCTTACGAGGTTGGCGACCACTCTCTTTTCCGCCACGGGTGCGTCGTTGGGGTCAGCGGTCGTCGGCTGGGGAAACCTTCTTGGGCTCCTCGTCGCATTGAGCGTCTTGGCGGTTATGGTGGCCGCAAAGAAGGCGCAGTGGCCGTCGGTCGGTTCGTGGCGCGGCGGGCGACGCCGACAGCTCCACATTGCCAATCTCTATAAGAGGATGTTGCAGATGCTGTCGGTTCACGGACTTCGAAAGTCTTCTACGGACACACCGAGCGAATTTTCCCGCTTGGTCGAGACGGAATGGCAATCGGCCGCGGTGTTCGTCCGATCGCTGACGCAACTCTATTGCCGGGGCCGATTTGGACGCATCCCGTTAAGCGCCGAGGACCTCTCGGAAGCAGAGCGCCACCTGCAGGAACTCAGGCAACTCTCCCACACCACGCACTAACGATTCGATGTCTCTGAAAAGTAAAAAAGCTCGCCTGGCAATTCTAAAAAAGGCATTCTCGCAAAGCTGCGGTCTTGGTTTCCCCGCTTTTTTGCAAATGAGCTGTTCGGACGGCTCTATTGGAGACACGAATTGCAATGGAGCTTATGAGCTTTGTAACCTCCATATCTCAAGATGCACTGAGAAACCGCACGACGAAACAGCGCATGACGGTTAAAATAATTACGTGAGACAAAACTGATGGAGTGCGTGTACACTCCGGATGGACAGAGCGCACAATACTTTGAGCTACCCATGGGAACGCAAAGAGAGAAAAGGCGAACTCGGAAGAATCGTCGCAGCAACAAATGACGGATTCCGCGCTCCAGACATCGCAGTCAATGAATACCTGTTTACTTAACCAACGACGGTGACGGTGTTGATCGTGTGGGTCCTTATTGTACTGATTGCGCTATTAAGTGGATGCATTTCTGAAAATGACAAATATATGAGACAAGCGAGTGGAAGAGCGAGCCAAGAAGAAATCGCGAAAAAGTGGGGAGCTCCTGCCGAACAACGCTCATTGAGTACAGGGGAAACAGTGTGGTCCTATCGGCTTAAAAGATACAGTCCTGTGGAAAACCGTGCAGTTTGTGAGGGTTACGAGTTGAAATTTGACGCCCGGGGGATTCTGCAGGATTGGAACCGGTTTTACTGTGACGATAGTCAACTATCGGATGCTCGCCCGTTAGATCGAATACCCACCTCCTTAAATCTCTAATCTGATCGGTGGATAAAATTTGAGACCGCATTTCCCTATTGACATGATAACGGCTAATAGTCTACTAAATATGTAGACTAAATAGACTATGCTTCACAAAAAGACAAAGTATGCCTTAAAAGCCCTATTCGCTCTCGCGCGAAGACCCAATGTCCCTGTGCACATTGCGGATCTCGCTGCAGCGGAAGGGATCCCAAAGAAATTCCTGGAATCCATTCTTGCGGAACTGAAGAATCACGGAATTCTTCAGAGTAAGAAGGGCCGAGGAGGGGGCTATCAGTTGAGTCGGGCATCGCACCGAGTGATGCTAGGCGAAGTCATACGGATGCTGAGTGGACCTCTAGCTCCAATCCCATGTGTGAGTCAGACGCGCTACGTGCGCTGTGAGGATTGCCCTCATGAAGAACTGTGTGGAGTGCGGGCAGTTATGAAGGAAGTACGAGACTCAACAGCGCGGATTCTCGACCATACCAGTTTGGCGGAAGTCGCAGCTCAAATGGAACGGATAAAGAACAAAGGCTATGAGTCTGCAATGTACTATATCTAACGAATATTTTTTTGCCCATAACACGAGTATCTTTGTCAACATTAGCTTGAAAGGGAAGGGAAGATGATTTTGCCATGGCGGCTGGCCTTCGGGCTGATGATTGCAGTCCTCGCTCAAAGTGGGCCCGTGTTCGCGGTTGAGGGAGACGATAGTGGTGTCCTTCGGCTGGACCAAGATTCCAAAGGTGCACAGCAGCCCAAAACTTTGGAGGAACGTTTGGATGAACTGGAAAAACGACAGGCGATTTCGGATCGTCTGCGCGAGCTTTTCCAAGAGCGAGAAGAACAACGGATCAAGGAAGATCCCGTCTTAGAAGTCGGACGCGATGGGTTTCTTTTGCGCTCACGGGATCGTGATTTTGAGCTCAGAATACGGGGATATATGCAATTCGACAGCCGCTTTTACCTGGCAGACAATAAGCCCTCGACGACGAACACGTTCGATGTGCGACGCGCCCGCCCCGTCTTTCAGGGAACCCTTTATCGATATTTCGATTACTACATCATGCCGGATTTTGGACAAGGTCAGGTCATCCTGTTTGATGCGTACGGAGGACTCAATATTTGGGACCAATTGCGCCTCCGCATCGGCAAATACCGGCCTCCCATGAGCGTGGAAATGCTCCAGTCTGCAGCGGACACATTGTTCGTTGAACGCAGCGTGGCGCTCAATCTTGTTCCGAACCGCGATATCGGTATCCAATTGTATGGCGATCTCTTTGATAACAGGCTCGGCTATCAAGTCGGTATTTTCAACGGCGTCGCGGATAACACTACGAACGGGGGCAGTCCCCCTGATTTCGACCAAAACAACGCCAAGGATTACATTGGCCGTTTATTTGCCAGGCCACTTGGTGGCAGTAACCAAGATTGGATCGAAGGGCTTCAGATCGGAGTCGCCGGATCGGCAGGCCAACAGCTCGGTATCCTGGATAGCTATCGCATTCCAGGACAGGGTAGTGACGGCATTACGTTCTTTACTTATCGGTCTGGCGCCCAAGCCAATGGGGCTCGCTACCGATTAAATCCTCAGATGTACTATTCCTGGGGGCCATTCGGACTGCTCGCCGAATACGTTTATCACTGGCAGAGGGTGCAGGCTGCGCCCGCGCAGGGTGGACGCGTCGAGGTCTTGAACGATCGTGCTTGGAACGCGGAAGTCAGCTACGTCCTTACGGGTGAAAAGGCGTCCTATACCGGAGTGAGGCCCTGGCAAACGTTCAACCCCTCCAAAGGCACGTGGGGCGCCGTGGAAGTGAAGGCCCGATATAACGAACTGCGAGTTGACCCGAATTCCTTCCCGGTCTTCGCTGATCCATCAGCCAGCGCCAGAAAAGTTCGTGCATGGGCAGTCGGCGTCAATTGGTACTTTGCCTACCGTATCAAAGCGATGCTGGACTACGAACAGGGCATCTTTGATGGCGGAGCCCCTCGCAATGGCAACCTGGAACGCGAACACCTGATCCTTACAAGATTTCAGATCGCCTGGTAAAGCACCGAGCCTCGAACAATTCCTAACGGAAAAGGAGATTGCTGTATGGCGTCCGTGAACGTTCTACGATGGTCTGTGTCCCTTATATTTGCACTGATGATATGGTTGCCAATTGCCGGACACGCGGAAACAACCATCCTCAATGTCTCGTATGATCCGACGCGGGAATTATATCAAGACATCAATGCAGCCTTTGCTCGCTATTGGAAAGACAAAACGGGGGAAACTGTCCGCATTCAACAATCGCATGGCGGCGGAGGGAAACAAGCCAGGGCGGTGATCGACGGACTCGAAGCGCATGTCGTCACCTTATCACTGGAGTACGATATCGATTCGATCGTAGAAAAGGCCGGCGTCATTGCCAAAGATTGGCGGTCCAAGTTTCCGCACAACAGCACCCCCTACACGTCGACCATCGTGTTTGTGGTTCGCAAGGGCAATCCCAAAAACATTAAAGACTGGGACGATCTCGTGAGGCCAGGCATTTCCGTCGTAACTCCAAATCCAAAAACGTCCGGAGGAGCCCGCTGGAATTACCTAGCCGCATGGGCATTCGCAAGTCATAAATTCCAAAATGATGAGAAGCAAATTCATGCCTTCATGACTCGCCTCTATCGCAACGTGCCGGTGCTGGATTCCGGTGCGCGCGGGTCCACGTCAACCTTTGTCCAACGCGGGATTGGAGATGTTCTTTTGGCCTGGGAAAATGAAGCGCTTTTGGCGGTGAACAAACTCGGCGAGAAAGACTTTGAAATTGTGTTCCCCTCAATCGTCGTGCCTTCCAGCAGTATCCTGTGTGAACCCCCGGTTGCTTTAGTAGATCGCGTGGTGGACAGAAAGGGAACGAGAAAAGTCGCCCAAGCCTATCTGGAATTTCTGTACTCGAAGGAGGGACAGGAGATCGCGGCTAAGAATTTCTATCGTCCTCGAGATCCAGAAGTATTGGCAAAGTATGCAGCGCAGTTTCCGAAGATTGAGATGTTTACAGTCGACAGTCTTTTTGGAGGATGGAAGAAAGCTCAAAAGACACATTTTGCCGATGGAGGCACCTTCGATCAGATCTACGGAACGGTCCCTCCGGTCTTAAATTGACGAAGGCGCCATGGTGCGAAATCTTTTGGACGGCCGCGCGTGCATCATCACCTTGGCGTGAATTGAGAAGGCATCGCGATGAGGGAAGAAGTATGCGTACTCACCAGATCATCATGAACCGCTTCCGTCCACGCGGCGTGTTACCCGGTTTCGGACTCACACTCGGTTTCAGTGTGCTCTATCTGAGCCTGATTGTATTGATTCCGTTGGGAGCATTGCTCCTGAAGACTACAACGCTATCCTGGGAAGAATTTTGGACTATCGTCACGGCACCTCGTGTTGTGGCTTCCTATCGACTGAGTTTTGGGGCTTCTCTGGCAGCGGCGTCAATCAATCTCATCGCGGGATCTCTGGTGGCATGGGTATTGGTGCGCTATACCTTCCCAGGAAGAAAATTGCTCGATGCTCTTGTGGATCTCCCCTTTGCCCTTCCCACCGCCGTGGCAGGCATTGCATTGACTGCGCTGTACGCTCCGAATGGATGGATTGGACGGTATCTTGAGCCATACGGCCTCAAGATTGCGTATACGCCGCTCGGCGTCACCATCGCGCTGACATTCATTGGTCTTCCGTTTGTCGTCCGGACGGTACAGCCCGTGCTCCAGGACCTGGAGTCGGAACTGGAAGAAGCAGCAGCCAGTCTTGGGGCCTCCCGATGGCAAACGTTCGCACGAGTCATCCTCCCTTCCCTCATTCCTGCCCTTGTCACAGGATTTGCGTTGTCGTTTTCTCGCACACTTGGGGAATATGGCTCCGTGGTATTCATTTCCGGCAACATGCCGATGAAAACGGAAATCGTGCCGCTCATCATTATTACAAAACTCGAACAATACGATTACACCGGTGCAACGGCCATCGCCACGCTCATGCTCCTCGCATCGTTTCTCTTGTTATTGGTGATCAATGTCTTGCAGAACTGGAGCGTTGCTCATCGAATGAGTCTCTAATGTCCCGGATAATACGAATTGGAATGTGATGATAGACGTCACGCAAGGACAGCCTCAGGCCTTCTGGTGGACAGCCAGGCCCACGACGGAAGCCGTGATCATTCGTTGGATGTTCACGGGACTCGTCATAGGATTTCTCGGACTATTTTTGATTTTGCCTCTTCTGGCGATTTTTGCACAGGCGTTGGAACGCGGGCTTGAAGTATATCTTGCGTCCTTGACCGAACCCGATGCACTTGCGGCCGTTCAGCTCACTCTGTTGGTGGCAGTTATTGCCGTACCGTTGAACGTGTTGTTCGGGCTCTCCGCTTCCTGGGCCATTGCCAAATTTGAATTTCTTGGGAAACAGATTCTGCTCACACTCATCGATCTTCCCTTCTCGGTCTCTCCGGTCATCTCGGGTCTTATTTACGTTCTTTTATTCGGTCTCCAAGGTCTCTTGGGTCCATGGCTGGCCCAACATGACGTCAAAATTATCTTCGCAGTGCCGGGTATTGTGCTTACGACAATTTTTGTGACGTTCCCGTTCGTCGCACGGGAACTTATTCCGCTTATGCATGCACAGGGTACGGAAGAGGAAGAAGCCGCCATGGTCCTGGGAGCGAGTGGGTGGCAAACGTTTAGGCGCGTGACCCTCCCGAACGTCAAATGGGGTTTGCTCTACGGGGTAATTCTGTGTAACGCCAGAGCGATGGGTGAATTCGGGGCGGTATCGGTCGTCTCTGGACATATCCGGGGACTTACCAATACCATGCCCCTTCATGTTGAAATTCTGTACAACGAGTATAATTTCGTCGCGGCATTCGCGGTCGCTTCTCTTCTATCGTTATTAGCCCTTGTGACTCTGGCGGCGAAAAGCTTTATCGAATGGCGAGCTCACCACGATCATCAGTGGCCGAAATCCGAATCTCGTTCATAGAGAACATGTCATGAGTATCGAAGTGCGTCAGGTGACCAAATCGTTTGGCCGATTCACGGCTCTGGACAATGTGAGCCTGACTGTGCCAACCGGCCAACTCGTGGCATTGCTGGGACCATCTGGATGCGGCAAAACAACGTTACTTCGCATTATGGCCGGCTTAGAAACGCCGGTCAGCGGATCGATTCTGTTTCATGGGGAGGAGACGACAAACACCCCTGTCCGCGAGCGGCGCGTCGGCTTCGTCTTCCAACACTATGCGCTCTTCCGCCATCTCACGATTTTCGAAAACGTGGCGTTCGGACTCCGTGTTCTCCCAAGGAAGAACCGGCCGGATGATACTGAAATTCACGCACGTGTCATCGAGCTGCTTCATCTGGTTCAATTGGAATCTGTAGCGAACCGATACCCCAATCAGCTTTCCGGAGGTCAACGCCAACGAGTCGCGCTGGCCCGATCCTTAGCTGTGGAACCGAAGGTGCTGCTGCTTGATGAACCGTTCGGCGCGCTTGATGCGAGAGTGCGTAAGGAACTCCGTCGTTGGCTTCGCCGTCTCCAGGAAACTCTGCATATCACCAGCGTATTCGTGACCCATGATCAGGAAGAAGCCTTAGAAGTGGCCGATCAAGTCGTCGTCATGAATGAAGGAAAAATTGAACAGGTTGGTACGCCTCAAGAAGTCTACGACCACCCCGCAACTCCGTTCGTCTATCATTTTCTAGGCAACGTCAATGTATTCCATGGCCGGGTCCAGGATGGTACGGCTCGTGTCGGCGGGGTGGAGTTAGAGCCTCCCTCGCATGGCCCCCTTCCGGATGGTCCGGCGATCGGATATGCGCGCTCCTACGAGATCGATCTCGACGTCAATCCGCTGGAGGTCGGTGCCATTGAAGCCGTCGTGAGTCGCATTCAAATCATAGGACCGTTAGTTCGACTTGAATTACAACGAAAAGACACTGGCGCGGCATTGGAAGTGGAGCTCAGTCGAGATCGACATGAATTGCTCGGGATAGTAGTCGGCACCATAGTCTTCGCTCGACCTAAGACCATACGTGTATTCAGCGATAGCAAGTCGTTTCCGGTCCGGCAGAAAGACTCCATGTAGAACATCGACGCAAAGATTTCCTAGGTGATGCCGCTGCAGCCTGTGATCGCGTCGGTATTGTCACGGTCTTTCCTCCTTGAATATGTTGCCCCACCCGGCCACCCGCACAAATCACAATTTTCCCGCTTGATCGAGACGAAATGGCAATCGGCCGCGGTGTTCGACAGATCGCTGACGCAACTCTATTGCCGGGGCCGATCGTTTCTGAAAGTAGGGACGGCGCTGAATCGCGTAGGACGAAAGGTTGGAGCGGGAAAAGGGATTTGAACCCTCGACCCTCGCCTTGGCAAGGCGATGCTCTACCACTGAGCTATTCCCGCTCTCCATGTCTCGTGAGAATGCCGGATTCTACTGAGCGAGCAAAAAGCTGTCAAGGCGCGGAACTCCTGATGTCGCCTCCATTTTGATTCCTGTGTTCTCTCCTTCCCATCCTCTTGACGGGGTCGAGGGTGTCCAGTAAAGTGCTTCGTCTCGCGGAGTTCCATTGTGCATGAGGTATCCTCAGCGTGACCTCCCGTCCAAACCACCCCGTTCCGTTTGCCGCTCAAGCCATTCCGTTCGACGAATTCTTGGCGGCCGGGAAGCTTCCCGAAGGCTATCTCGGAAGCGAATACCTGGCTCAACAGTTCGTCGAGCGCCTTGTCCATTATATTCTGAGCGTGCCATCGGGCAGCTACACGATGGCCCAACTGAGCCACCTCTTGGAGCAATTGGATCCGCGTGCACAAGTATTCTTCTTCAAGCGCCTCAAGGAGACGAGCCCTGAGAGTCTGAAGGATTTTGCCCCTCTCTACTACGGCTTCATGAACGAATTCCACTCGCTGCTGTTCACCTAAGCCGCTGAAAATTTTCCTTGTTGTGCCTCAATTCTCATGTATAATTGGATGATTCGTGGATTGCTTTGAACTTCTAAAGGAGTGCTATGAATCCGACGCTGCAGCGGGCCGTCACGAGCTTTTACAATCTTGTCTATGAGGCACAGACCTTCGCAACCGCGATGGCACGGATCGACACGGCGGAGCAGGAACATTACGCCGGTCGCATCGAAGGTCTGAATTGGGTGCTTGATCGGTGCCAAGAGCTGGAAGATATGGATGCCAACCTGACGCCTTCCTCCCTCCAGCGCGTTCTCACCGAGGTGAAGTCGGATCTCGACCATGAATTGTCGGTCCAGCGACGGGAAAAGGGACGGCGAGCCGACGGTCGCGAGGAAGCGTTGAACTTTGTTGCCGATTATCTCTCCAGCTTGATTACGGCCACCGAGATCGAATCAGCGAAAACCCCCGCGGTATAGGCACCTCGGCTCTCTTCCGTTTCCGGTCATCGCACCCCGGTTAGGAACCATGATACGCGAGTGGATCATCTTCGCCCTCTGCCTCGGCGCCGGAGGGCACATCGCGTTGGCGGTCATGCTCCACGCCCCAACCTTGTGGCCGTGGAGCACTGCCGGTTTCTACGGCCTTATGACCGGGATCGTTCTCTATGCTCTCGTACAGGGCGGACGCGTCCTGTGGAAGGTCAGCCGGCGCCCATCACACCCGGGCTCTCACGACAAGCCCGGCCCTTTTTGGTAGAATCGACCGGAGACCTGCGGACACGCGATAATTTGACGGCCAGAGAGGATTGCCTTTAGAATTCCATTATGTCTTTTTCATCTCGCCGTCCCGGGAAATCCGGCTGGCCTCCGGGCATGTCTCCTCCTCCGCAACGGCCGGCAAGGCCGAGTCCCACTGCCCCGCCCGCACAGTTCGAATCGCTGAACGCGTCGCTTCTCTATTGTCCTCATTGCCGGATGGCGACGCCGACTCGTGAGCGGCTGCTCCTCGTGCTTCCCACGGGCAATCTCTACGAGTACTTTTGCCAACAGTGCGGCGCGTCGACCGGCTCAAAGACCGATTCGATCTAGCCGGCCGAATTGCACTGAAGCCGTTCCCGGACAAGTGGGGCCGGTGCAATGGAGGGGGATGGATTACGAGAGCTCGTCCAGCGGAATGCCCTCTTCGATCAGCATGATGGGAATATCTTCCCGAATCGGGTAGAGGATCTTTCTATCGGCTCTGATGAGCCCGCCGTCAAGAGGCTCGGTCACCGGCTTCTTGGCCTTGTTCTTGAGCGTTCCCCGCCTGATAGACTCATTCACCTTCTCGATCAATACGTCGTCGGCAAGACTGACCTCGAGCTTGGTCTCCGGACAGCACAAAATGGCGAGCAGATCCTTATCGATGTGGACCGGTCGTCTTGCATCCGCGGACTCTGGCATCTTCATTCCTTGCAGCAGGTTGTTGCGCAGGATAAATCACCTCTCACGGCAGATCAAGGCCCATGCCGCCTCCATTCCTGCGGCGTTTCTGTTACACTACGACAACGACGCAGGAGAGGCTGTGAATAATATTTGGCGGTATTTTGTACCAGGACTCCTGGTCCTGGTGCCGGCTTGGGCCACCTTCCTGGTTCTGTCGACGCTCGTCTCGACCGTCGATCAGGCCATCGCGGAACTCGTGGCGAATATGGGGCTTTCAGCGGCACCAAGCCTGGGTCTCTTGTTGATCGTCCTACTCGTGTTTTTGACGGGCGTGACCGCGACCCATGTCTTCGGCCATCGCATGCTGGTTGCCGCAGAACATGGAATCGAGAGCCTCCCGATCATTCGTACCGTCTATCTCACACTCAAGGGTATGACGGATCTCTTTCAATTCCGGCATCGGTTCGGCCGTAGCGCCGTCGTTGCCTTTTCTTTTCCTCGGGATGGACTCTGGGCGCTTGGCTTTGTCATGGGCACCGCTCCGCGCAATCTACAAGTCGCCGGATCGGATACGCTGACGATGGTGTTCGTCCCGACGGCCATTCATCCTTTTACCGGTTACCTCGCATTCATTCCGGCACGCCGCCTCCGTCGGCTCAATCTCCTGCCCGAAGAGGCAATGAAAATGGAATTTTCCGCCGGCTTCTACAAGCCCGCTCCCGGTTGGATGAGCACTCCAAATATGTCGGCATAGTCTTTCATGCTTCTTTCCCACGAGATAGTCGTCAGACGAGCCGGCCTGGACGATGTCCCAACCATCGTTTCCTTTAGTGCGGCGATGGCACTCGAAACCGAAGGACGGGAACTCGACCGCGACCGCTTACGTGCCGGCACTCTCGCGTTGCTTGGATCACTGTCCCATGGGTTCTTCATGGTTGCTGAAGTACTCCGGCCAAACCCACGTCTCATTGGGCAACTGATGATTACGTATGAATGGAGCGACTGGCGCAACGCGGTCTTTTGGTGGATTCAGAGTGTCTACGTCGACCCAGCCTCGAGACGGCAGGGAGTCTATCGGCGCATGCACGACACCGTCGTTGCCCTCGGCAAAGCGGATCCCACGGTATGCGGGATCAGGCTCTATGTTGCGCGGGACAACGGCTCCGCCCGCGCCGTCTACCGGCGGGTGGGTCTGGCGCCATCGGTCTATGAGATCTATGAAGAGGACTTTGTCCTTGCGCGCCACCCCGCGCCGTAAGGATTGTCAAGGACAAGAAAGGAGACGGGATGGGTTTCGTCCGACCATTCTGCCTGTTTGTCGCCGTGATCATGTTTCAGGGATGTGCCTTCAACCGAGGCACGCTCGGCGAAGATATCAAACCCGAAACCGTGGCAGCCATCAAAAAAGGATCGACGACCAAGGCGGAGGTCCTGTCTCTCTTGGGCGCGCCCGATCGGCTGCTTCAAATCAACGGGCGCGACGTCTTCCAGTATTACCGCTATGACGGCAAGGCAGGGAGCCTTCTCTTGATCCTGGTGAATTTTTCGCGCATTTCGATCAAGAGCGACGATTTGTTCGTCATTCTCAACCGCGAAGGGCTCGTCGAAGAGGTCATTGCATCCCGGCGGACCGAAGGAATGGAATTTCGGTTCTGGCCCTTTGGAGAGTAGGATGCGCTTCTCTACCACATTCCGTCTCGTCGTCCTGCTCCTCGCAACGGCCACGCTATCCGGGGGCTGCAATGTCGTCCGCATCACGTTCAATACACCCCTCACACAACAAGACGTCGAGTTCATTGTTCCCGGTCACACGACATTCGCCGATGTGGTCGGTAAACTCGGTGCACCGGACGCCCTCACCGATTCCGTCGCCGGATTTGTCGCCACCTATCGCTTCCTGGACATGAAATATTCTCGAGTCAATTTCGGCGTGCTGCTCAGACCGTGGTCTCCGGTGGATCCCGATCTGATCATATCCCGCACGGGAATGGGAGCCGATGCGCTCCAGGTGCTCTATGATTCCGATGGAATCGTGACACAGCACGGCTTTCTTCGGCACGCCTCGGGGCCGCGCTTCAATCCGTATCCCTTCTGATCGCTTCACGGTCCTCGCGGCGGAATCTTGAATTGCCGCCCTGCGACGGGACCGCTATAATCACCGCGCATGGATAAGGCGTTCTCCCACACGTCCTCATACATTCCGGCGGATCATGATCTCGAGTTTCTCCAACGTGAGGAATTGCGCTCCGTGCGCATCGGACTGGAGTTGTTGAAACCGGAGTTGCTCCAGCGCGAGCAGGGAATCAGGTCGACCATCGTGGTCTTCGGCAGCGCCCGGCTCGAGGAGCCGGCTCTCGCGGCGGAAACATTTCGTCTGGCCGACGCCGATGCCGCCAGATTTCCTCACGACGAGACCCGCCGGCGGACTCGCGACATCGCCGAACGTCGGCTTGCCCTGTCGAAGTACTACGACATCGCGCGAGAGTTCGGCCGACTGGTGTCGTCGACCTGCCAGGTGGACGGTCGCTGCGATTACGTCATCGTGACCGGCGGGGGGCCCGGACTGATGGAAGCAGCCAACCGCGGCGCGGCCGACGTGCAGGCCAAGTCGATCGGTCTCAATATCACCTTGCCGCATGAGCAACGTCCCAATCCGTATATTACGCCGCAACTCTGTTTTCAGTTCCGCTATTTTGCCATCAGAAAAATGCACTTCCTCATCCGGGCCAAAGCATTGGTTGCCTTCCCGGGTGGATTCGGCACGCTCGACGAACTGTTCGAAACTCTGACCCTGATTCAATCCGGAAAAACGAGAAACATCACGACTGTGTTGGTCGGGCGGGCATTTTGGGAACGCGTGATCAACTGGCAGGCTCTGGTCGACGACGGGCTGATCGCCCGCGAGGATCTCGATCTGCTCCATTTTGCCGAAACGGCGCAGGAAGCCTGGGACATCATCAGTCGCAGCCACGAAAGCCCGCAATCGTGAAGTTGAGCTTTCACGGTGCAGCGCGGTCGGTCACCGGAAGCCGTCATCTCCTCGAAGTCCCGGGATGCCGCCTCTTGTTGGATTGCGGACTCTTCCAGGGTCGGAGAGGCGAAGCCGCCAGCCGGAATCGGGACCTCGGGTTCGATCCCCGGTCGCTCACGGCCGTGCTCTTGTCTCATGCCCACATCGATCACTCCGGCGCGCTGCCGGTCCTGCCTCGCTTGGGATTTTCAGGAGATATCTATCTCACCCGGGCAACGGCCGACTTGACAGACATCATGCTCGAAGATTCGGCTCGCGTTCAGGAGAGCGACTGCCTATACGTCAACGAGAGAGAACAGCGACGAGGAGCGGCTTGTCTCCGTCCGTTGTACGACGGCGACGACGTCCGCTCAGTCGCGCGGCGTTTCACGGGAATCCGATACGGCGAGCCGTGCACGATCGCTCCCGGTGTGACGGCCTCCTTCCATGACGCCGGGCACATTCTGGGATCCGCCGCAATCCGGGTGAAATATACCGCGCGGGGCAATACGACGACGGTGTTGTTCAGCGGTGACCTTGGCCGTTCCAATATGCCGATCCTCCGTGACCCGGAACCGCCGCCGTCCTGCGACATTTTGATCCTCGAATCGACCTACGGCGACCGGCTTCACGAAGAGGCCGGGGAAGCCTTGAAGAAACACGTATCGGATCTCCTGGAGCATGCCAAAATCCACAAGAGCAAAATTATCGTACCGGCGTTCGCGGTCGGCCGCACGCAGGAACTGGTCATGCGGATCAAGGAATTCGTCGGCAACGGACACGTCGAGCCGATCCCCATCTACATCGATTCGCCGCTCGCAGACAAGGCGACCGAGGTCTTCCGCCGGCACCCGGAATGCTACGATGAGGAAACATACAAGACCTTCGCCGCCGACGGAGATCTGTTCGCCTCACGGTACATTCGTTTCATTTCGTCGACGGAAGACAGCAAGCGGCTGAATACGATGAAGGGACCCTGCGTCATCATCTCGTCCTCCGGCATGTGCGAGGGCGGGCGCATTCTGCATCACTTGAAACACGCCATCCAGGACGAAGCCAACGTCATCGTGTTCGTGGGATTCCAGGCCGAACACACGCTGGGCCGCAAGCTGGTCGAAGGCTGGGACGTCGTGCCGATTTTCGGTGTACCCACCCCGCGCCGCGCGCAAGTCGTAAGATTCAACAGCTTTTCCGCCCATGCAGACCGACGGGACCTGCTGGCCTATGTCCGGGCCATCGATCCCGCGCCACACAAGGTCTTCCTTGTGCACGGGGAAGAAAAGCAGGCGCTCTCGCTGTCCGCCGCCATACGAGCCGAACAGCCGAAGACCGAGATCGTCGTGCCTTATTTAGGATCCGTTCATGAAGTATAAGTTTGTCGCGACCCTCTTCCTCGCCGCCTGGTGGCTCGCCGCAGCGAGCGTCTCGGACCTCAGGTCATCGGAGCCTCAAGACACGCGGCGGCTGCGCGCGCGGGATGTCGGCATCGTCATCGGCTCGCATACTCCCGGCCCGTTCAACGCCATCACGGACGTCGAAGGAGTGAAGGTCGGCCACACCACGCTGATTGCGGGAGAAGGACCGTTGAAGCCCGGCCTCGGTCCTGTCAGGACCGGCGTCACCGTGGTCATTCCACGCGACGATGTCTGGCATAAAAAAGTTCCTGCCGGGTTTTTCGTGCTGAACGGCACCGGCGAAATGACCGGCCTGGCTTGGGTGGGTGAGTCCGGATTTTTGGAGTACCCCGTCGCATTGACGAATACTCTGAACGTGCCGCGTGTGGCGGACGGAGTGATGAGTTGGATGATCCATCGGTATCCGGACATCGGCATTTCCGACGATACGTTGACGCCGGTGGTCGCGGAATGCGATGACGGGCGTCTCAACGACATTCAAGGACGGCACGTCTCCGAGTCCGACGTCACCAAGGCGCTCGACGGCGCTGCCTCCGGACCGGTCGCAGAAGGGACGGTCGGCGCCGGCACCGGCATGGTGTCCTATGGTTTCAAGGGAGGCATCGGCACCTCGTCCCGCAAGTTGGCGGACGAAGAAGGCGGCTATACGATCGGCGTGCTGGTCAATGCGAATCACGGGCGGCGACATGAACTGACGGTGGACGGAGTTCCCGTCGGGAGACTGTACGACGCCACGCCGAGAGCCGGAGCCGATGGACCGGGACAGAACGAAGGATCGATCATCATTGTTGTCGCCACCGACGCGCCGTTGGATAGCCGCCAGTTGACCAGACTCGCCAAACGGGCGACGCTCGGACTTGCCCGTACCGGCTCCACGGTCCGCCATGGCAGCGGCGATTTCATCCTTGCGTTCTCGACGGCCAACGTGATCCCGCATTATCCCAAGGAGCGGACGTTCCCCCTCCTCCACATGGCGGATACGCATCTCAACGTCCTGTTCGCGGCAACGGCCGAGGCGACCGAGGAAGCGGTCGTCAACGCGCTGACCATGGCGACGACGGTCGTCGGACGAGACGACCATCGCGTCGAAGCCATTTCGCTGACCAGACTGCGGACGCTTCTTCGTGAATACCATCGCTGAACGTATGGCGCGGCACTCTCTCTTGCATTTTGCGCCGCAGCCTCGCTATTCTCATTCCGCTCGCTGCCCCCGTGGAGGATCCGCATGAACGAATATCAGATCGGCGGCGGACTGCGCCTCCTGACCGCCGTGGAGAAGACCGACGCGTTCGGTGATTTTCTCAAATCCCGCATGGTACGGGCGTTGGAAACGGAAGACCCGACCGAACTCCACTACTTGTTGGCCCAGCTCGACGACTATTACAATTACATGTGGCGGTACTATAGGAAGCTCGCCAAAGACCGGGCCGAACGGATGAACCCCGGCGTGTGATCGCATAAAACCTCCAAGACCCAGCCATCATGACGCTCGTCACGGAACGGTCCGATACCTCGACCACGCTTCGATTCGCGGCAGCGCTCTCCCGTAAGGCCGATACTGAGGCCGCCCTGCGGGATTTGGCGGACGAAATTCACGCTCATCTGGGCCAAGCTCCTCTCGATCTGGCCTTCTTGTTCTTTTCATCACACCATGCCCCTCACGCCCGTCTTATCGCCTCGATGATCCGGGACGAGCTGCGGGCCGAGACCTGTCTCGGCTGCTCCGGCGAGGGGATCATAGCAGGAGGTGAAGAACTCGAAACGGCCCCGGCCCTGACGGTGTGGGCCGCGCGATTGCCGCAAGTTCGCGTCACGCCGCTGCGCCTTTCCTTCTCGGAGATCCAGGATCAAATCCAGATGGGGGGGTGGCCGGATGCAACGGCCGAGGACGGCACGTTCCTTCTTCTGGCCGATCCCTTCAGCACTCCGGTGCAAGACGTCCTGTCGATCCTGAGCGACCGGTATCCCAACGGACAGGCTGTGGGCGGCCTCGTTGGAGGCGGACATGGGCCCGGGGAGAACCGTTTGTTGCGAAACGAAGACCTCTTCGAAGGAGGGCTCGTCGGAGTCCGGCTCACGGGCCGTGTTGCCGTGCGCACCGTCGTTTCACAAGGATGTCGGCCGATCGGCGAACGATTCGTCGTCACGAAAGCCGAGCGCAATCTGGTGTACGAGCTCGGCGGACAGCCGGCCCTGAGACGCCTCCAGGACGTGTTCGAGTCGTTGAAAGACTCACAGCGTCGCGAGATCCACCGGGCCCTGCATGTCGGTATCGCGATCGATGAGCACCGCAGCCGATTCGAACGTGGCGATTTTCTCGTGCGCAATTTGGTCGGCGCCGACCAACGACTGGGAGCCATCGCGATCGGAGACGAAGTACAGGAGGGCCAGACGCTTCAGTTCCAACTCCGTGATGCGAAGTCCGCCAGCGAAGATCTACATTTTTTGCTCGCGGCCGACCGGACCAAACATCACCGACCCCCGCTCGGCGCGCTGATGTTCAGTTGCTGCGGGAGGGGAGAAGGGTTGTTCGGCCGCCCTCACCATGACAGCAGCGTGGTTCAAGAACGGATGGGGGCCGTTCCTCTTGCGGGATTCTTCGCACAGGGCGAAATCGGTCCGATCGGGGGACGGAATTTTCTGCACGGCTACACCGCCAGCCTTGCGCTCTTCGCGGAACCGGAATCGTCGGTACCGGTACAGGAGTGACATCTTCAAGGGCGCGGCCCGGTCATTCAACTCGTCGCCATCAATTAATCCCGTCATGGACCGAACCCCCCTCTATCAACAACACCGCCTGGCTGGCGCCAAACTGATCGATTTTGCAGGCTGGGAAATGCCGATCCACTACAGCGGCGTGATCGACGAATATCAAACGGTCAGGAGCAGCGTCGGCCTCTTCGACGTCAGCCACATGGGACGGATAACGGTTTCGGGAACAGGCGCCTGCGCGTTCCTGGAGCGAATCACCACCAACGCTGTGAGCACGCTTGCCATCGGACAGGCCCGGTATGGCATGGTCTGTAACGATCGCGGCGGTATCAAGGACGATGTGTTTGTCTACCGAACCGAAGACGATGCATTTCTGCTCTGCGTGAATGCGTCGAACCGCGTAAAAATCCTCGACTGGTTGCGCCAACAACACCGAAACGGCGCCCACAGTGCCATTGAAGATCGGACCACGGAAACCGCGCAGATCGCAATTCAAGGCCCGCATTCCCGTGCGATATTGGCTAGGCTCTCAGCCAACGAGATCGGCGATCTGAGATTGCACCGCTCGTGCGAGGGACGTGTCGCCGATATCCCCTGCTTCATCGCACGCACGGGCTATACGGGTGAACTCGGATACGAGCTCAACGTGGAATCCTCCCAGGCAACCGAACTGTGGAACCGACTCCTTGAAGCCGGCCGCACCCAGGGCATCAAACCGGCCGGGCTCGGGGCGCGAGATTTGCTTCGATTGGAAATGGGGTACCTCCTCTACGGGAACGACATCAACGAAGAGACCACGCCCCTAGAGGCAGGGGCCGAGTGGGCCGTCAACTTTCATAAAGGAGACTTTATCGGCGTCCAAGCGCTGGCTGCGCAGAAAGAAGCCGGCATTACACGGCAATTGGTCGCGTTCGAGCTGTCGGAAAAAGGCGTGCCTCGCCAGGGCTTCGCAATCCTGGCTCCTGCCACCCATCAACGACTGGGCGAGGTCACGAGCGGCAACTTTTCACCTCGTTTACAGAAAGGCATCGGCTTGGGCTATGTCTCTGCCGTTCATGCCATTCCCGGCAATACAATTCTGATCGATATCCGGGGGAAACGAATCGGGGCGACAGTCGTCAAACCTCCCTTCTATAAGCGGTAGCACCGCGTTTTCCTCGGCTGCCATCATGTCGATACGGCCGGTCTATAAAGGTAAAGTCATCACGCTCAATGTCGAGACCGTCACACTGCCAAACGGTGTGACGATCGAACTCGAGATCGTCCGCCATCCGGGAGCTTCGGCCGTCGTTCCGATCAAGGACGATGGGACTGTGGTGCTGATCCGCCAATTCCGCCATGCGGCGAGCGGTTTCATTTACGAGATTCCCGCCGGGAAACTCCATCCCGGGGAGGATCCGAAGCATTGCGCCGAACGTGAGCTCGAAGAAGAAATCGGTTACCGACCCGCGCGGCTCGATCTCCTGTCCAGCATCTTCACTGCGCCGGGATTTACCGACGAAGTCATCCATATCTATCGGGCCACCGGCTTGGCGAAGTCGCGACAAAACCTGGACCGTGATGAAGTATTGGAAGTCGTCGAGATGCCGCTTCCCGAGGCGATCGCCATGATACGGGATGGAGCGATTCGGGACGCGAAAACGATTGTGGGCTTACACGCGGTATATGTGGGAAGTGGAACCGGGTAGGAGTCTATGCCGAAGGAGCCTCCCGTTGTGGCGGAAGGCCCCTCGGACCAGCTTGCCTCGCCAAACGGGGATTACTTGCCCTTTTCGTCTTTCTTCTTGTCCTTCTTCTCGTCTCCGTGTCCGCCCTTCTTCTCGTCCTTCTTGTCCTTCTTCTCCTCACCGTAGACGAGGACGTGGCCGCCCTTCTTCTCGTCCTTCTTGTCCTTCTTCTCCTCGCCGGCGAAGGCGGGGGCGCTGAAGGAAATCGCCACTACAACCGCCATGATTGCCATCAACATGCGCTTCATAGTATGTCACCTCCCTTATGATGTGATTTGCTGTGCCTCTCATTGGGCACAGGAGCGAGTTGAGCAAGCTTAGTGCCGAATGAGCTGCATAATCGAATATGTGCAAAATCAGCGGCTTATCGTCTGCACCAACCCTTGTGGAATGACCTTCACTGAATGATCGCTGTGGCAGAATAGCGGAGGTTTGCTAAACCGCCTCAGCCGAGCCTCACGCAATATGAGCCCTTTGCGACACCGGACTACTAGGGAACTCCCTGATTACGTCAAACCCGGCCTCCGGGTCCTGTTCGTAGGAATCAATCCCGGCCTCCGCTCTGCCGCGGTCGGACATCACTTTGCCGGCCATTCCAATCGATTCTGGAAGCTGCTCTTCCAGTCGGGGCTGGTCCCGGAACCTCTCCGCCCCGAGCAGGACTGGCGGCTGCCGGAATGGGACCTGGGACTGACCAACATCGTCCGGCGCTCCACCGCAGGCATCGACGCACTTTCTCCGCAGGACTATGCAAGTGGCCGGAGACGGTTGCTGAACGTCATCACGCGAAACAGGCCGCGCCTGGTGGCCCTGCTCGGCGTCACGATCTACCGTGCTCTCCTGCCCGGTGACGCACACCGACAGATCCGTCTCGGCCTACAACGGACCCGATTGGCCGGCAGCCCGATTTTCCTGCTGCCGAACCCCAGCGGACGAAACGCCCATTATTCCTACCGGCGGATGTTGGCGGCATTTCGGCGACTGCGACGCGTAGCCGGTGGCAACCGCCTTGCCATTCCTGTATACTCCGGCCGCATACTTGCTTAGTGAGTCTCAGCATGATTGCTCGAGTTCTGCCCGTCATCGTGCTCGTCATCACGGCCGCTCCGCTTCCTCAAGTCTCCGCTCAACCCACGCTACAGGGTCTGATTGAAGCCTCGATGCACGAATGCCATCAAGGACGCGTCGCCAAAGAACGCGGCGACCGGATCGCTCATTTTGAAGAGGGACAACGACTGGGAGAGCGAGCCGTGGCGCTCGACGAGCGGTCGGCCGAGGCGCATTTTTCGCTCTTCTGCAATCTCGGCGAGTTGATGCGGATTGACGGCGAGGTGAGCGTCTCGTCCGTCGTGGGATTCCGCCGCATGATGCATGAATTGGATCGCACGCTGGAACTCGCCCCCGGTCATCTCGATGCCCTGTCGGCCAGGGGGACCTTTTTGATCCGGCTGCCGTCATTGCTTGGCGGAGACCCGGACCATGGAGAACAGTTGCTCCGATACGTCATCGCCCGGGAACCTCAAGCGGTCAACGCCCGCCTCAGCCTCGCCAAGAGCTATTGCGGTCGTGGACGCCATCGTGAAGCCGTCGCCCTGGCGACAGAAGCTCTCACTCTGGCCCACGCTCAGCATCGGGACGATTTCATTCCCGAGGCCACGCGCCTCCTTTCGCAGATCCACAACGCCGCGAACAAGGCCAACTGACGAGTCCCCGCGGCCATCGCCTGGAAGAATCCTTTAGAATCGTGCTATCTTCACGCGCGTCGTCCATCACGGAGGGTGAGGCACCATGTTGCTCCACGGGAAAAAAGGGCTGATTATCGGCGTCGCCAACAAGCACAGCATCGCCTGGGCCATCGCCCAATCCGCTGCCGGCGCTGGCGCTCAGCTCCTGTTCAATTACCAAAACGATCGGTTGAAAGAAAACGTCGAGGAGCTCGTCGCCACCATGCCTGGCGCCAAGGCCTTTCCTTGCGATGTCGGCGACGATGCGCAGATCGCCACCCTCATGCAGCAGGCGCAAAAGGAGGTGGGCGCACTGGACTTCCTGGTTCACTCGGTCGCTTTTGCGCCGCGCGAGGAGTTGACCGGGCAATTCGTCAACACCACCAGGCAGGGGTTTGCGACGGCTCTCGACGTCAGCGCGTATTCTTTGGTCGCAGTGACGAAAGCCGCGCTGCCGTTGATGTCGAACGGCGGATCGATCGTAACGCTGACGTATCTGGGAGCCGAGCGTGTCGTCCAGCATTACAACGTCATGGGCGTCGCCAAGGCGGCTCTCGAAGCAACCGTTCGTTATTTGGCGCACGATTTGGGCCCCAAAAACATCCGGGTCAACGCCATCTCCGCCGGACCGATCAAAACGCTCGCCGCGCGCGGCGTGTCGGGAATCAGCAAGATGGTCGATCATCACAAGGAATTCGCTCCGCTCCGCCGTGCGACCGAACAGGCCGAGGTGGGGGATACCGCACTGTTTCTCGTGAGCCCGCTAGGACGCGGAATTACCGGCGAGGTGATCTACGTGGACGGCGGATACCATATTCTTGGATCGCTCGTGTCGATGGAATGAGTAGAGAGCGCTGATCCCGCTCCGTCGCTCCGCGTCTCCCGGAACGACCCATCCGGCTTCTCCCGAGTGGAATCCTCGCCGCGGCGGCGACCTTCTAGAATTCCCGTGGCCACGGTCTACGACCGTGGCGCCGTGGTCAGTTCCAGCCGAGTCGCTTCAGAGTCGGATCAGCGCTCGCCGCAAGCAACGGATTATTCGAGCGTCCGTCTGAGAGTCTTCAACCGTCCTCGCTTGACCTTGCTCTCCAGCCGCCGCTGCTTTGACATCCTGGTGGGCTTCGTGGGCTTTCGCTTCTTGCGAGGGACCGCAACGCTTTGGATGAGCGTGCGCAGGCGGCTCAGCGCCTCCTCACGGTTCTGCTCCTGACTGCGATGTTCCTGCGCCTTGATGGTAATGACGCCGTCATCGGAAATGCGGTGATCCTTCAGCTTGAGCAATTCGTCTTTATAGAACTGCGGCAACGATGAGGCACGAATGTCGAACCGCAAGTGAATCGCCGACGAGACTTTATTGACATGTTGCCCGCCAGCCCCCTGCGAACGGACGGCGTGGATTTCGATTTCAGAGTCGGGAATGATGACTTGGGAGGAAATGTACAGCATTGAGGCTATTACGAAGATGTAAGTTTTCTTTCGACTACTGGACTCAGGCGTAAGCTGAGCTCCACGACAATCTGGTGGATATGTTTTAATGGGTAGTCTTCACCGTGAAGCTTAAACGTGTCACCGTCGAGTGCACGAAGAAACATCTTCGCCGGGAATCCTTTTGTACCCGTCACAATATTCATATCAAAAAAAGTGTGGCCATCATACTTTGCTATCCACATGTCGAGCCGTTCATCAAAATGTTCCATATGATTTCTGAGCCGACGAATCGATTTTAGATCTATCCCGCTAACGTCAACATGGCCAAGAAGACAACCAGCCCGTGGGCCGCTGGGTTTCGGATTAAGCAACTTTTCAACGTTGGCTA
This sequence comes from Nitrospira sp., assembly GCA_035252115.1. Taxonomy (GTDB): domain Bacteria; phylum Nitrospirota; class Nitrospiria; order Nitrospirales; family Nitrospiraceae; genus Nitrospira_C. The sequence goes on from DATFDJ010000163.1 coordinate 27,167, forward strand.
CATGGACAATGAAGTGATGTAAATGGAAGAAGACGCCTCGAACATCTTGTCGGTCTCGGGCAATTTCAAAATCTCGATAACATCGTTCAGCGAATTCAAGCTGCATCAGAGCTTCGCGTATGTAGACTTTCCACCTTTCCATGGGGAGATCCGAAGTTTACTGTAGCTTCAAGCGCGTCTCTACACCCACATCGAGATTGCTATTCAGCGGCTGGGATGCTTCCATGCCGACTTTGCCGGAGGAACCGGGACCCTCCGAGGCTCTTCCGGGTAGGAAAGCTGGAACTGACTACGGCACCACGGTCGTAGACCGTGGCCACGGGAATTCCAGAAGGTCGCCGCCGAGCATACGGCGGCGAGAATTCCACCCGGAGAGTCCGAAAGGGTGGTTCCGGGAGGCACGGAGGCAGGAAGCATCCCAGCCGCCGGCATCATGTAAAAATATCGTGAAGAAGTGCGAAACGGTTACTGTAATTCCGGCAGGCGGTCGATGATCCTGATCCGCACCTCATCTCCCACCTGCATCTGCACCATTTTCGTGGCCAGGCTGCTGCGCACCCGTTGCGCGTCTTCCAACTTGAACTGCACCTGGCCGCCGCAGCGCTCGACGAGATGAAAGATGAGCAGCGTCGTGAGGCGTTGGAGTTCCTCATCGGTGGTGTGTTCGCTGAGGTTCAGGATTTGGGACATGAGCAACACCTCGCGTCGGCAATCGGTGATGTTGTGTTATCGCCGAAATGCGGGCCGTCCGACAATGCCTCAAAAGGAGGGGCGATCTTGGACAATTATGTGCCGAGGGTCTGGATTTCTCTCAGTACCGTATCGATTTCTGCCGGCGAGTTCAGCAGGCCGGGAGCCAGTCTCACATATTGTGCGGCATAGGGAGTCACGCTCCCGACGATGCCTTTCCGCCGCAATCTCTTCACGAATTCTTCCGGTGGCATGCCGTTGACCTCAAAACAAACAATCCCAGCGGACACGTCTTGCGACAACGGCGTATGCAGTGTCACCTGCGGCATTGTCGCCAATCCCTGCTTCAACTGCTGATTGAGCTCATAGATACGCTGGGTCACGCGAGCCTTACCCAACGCCTGGTGAAATTTAAACGCCTCGTCCAATGCCCAGCGATGCTCGAAGGAATGGAACCCTCCCGGCGTCATGTAGACGGATTGCGGAAGCGTGCGCGCAGGAATGGCCTTCATCCACATGTCGTAGGCTTCCGTATTAAAGGTCGGAATAATAGCGTTGGCGAACGGCCAGGCTTGCTGGCTCCCCCATACCAAACCGGTCCCTCTCGGACCGAACATCCATTTATGGGTTCCCGCAATGAAAAAATCGCAGCCCACTTCGTTCAGACGAAAATTTTCCACACCCAGCGCGTGCACGCCGTCGACGCAAAACACGATTCGATCCTCGTCGGCTCGGGATGCGTTGAGGCGGTGAAGCGCTTTCGCCATGCCGGCGATCGGAAGCTTCACGCCCGTGCTCGAATGGACCCACGTCACCGCGATGATTCTCGTCCGTGGACGGACGTGCCGGATCAACGCGTCGATCAAGGCGTCGCTCGACACGGTGGCGGAGTCCTCGTAAAGCGAAATGCGACGCACCTGCGCGCCCGTGCGTTCCGCGCGGAGGCGCAGCGATGTCTCCGTCGAATAATGGTCGTGGGCGGTCGTGAGGATTTCCTGCCCCTGACGAAGACTCAGCCCGCCATAGAGCAGTCCCAGACCCATGGTCGTGCTGTCCGTCAACGCAATGTCTGTGGGATCGACACCGAGATAGGTGCCGGCTGCTCGCAACATCGCCGCCTCTTGCGTCTCCTCATGCTCAAACCAATAGCCAATTGGGTCGGCGTCGAGGCCTCGGCGGTGTCGTTCGATCGCCTCCCGGACAGACGTCGGGTGGGAGGCCAGGAAGAATCCTGCGAGGTGAATGAGATCCGGCGAGAGAAGAAATTGATCGCGCACAAGCCGCCAATCGGGAGGAGACGCAGACGATCCGCCCTGCGCGCCTGCCCGCGAAAAGGGAACCCCGCCGGCCAACAGCGCCGAACCCAGCGTGAGCCCGCTTCGGACCAGGAATTGCCGCCGATCGATCTCTCCCATGACCATACTCCTCTTGGCCGAACGAACAATGATTTGATTTCAATACCCTACTGCGGCGGATC
>DATFDJ010000164.1:0-6071 GCA_035252115.1 Nitrospira sp.
GGGGGACTTCATACGGAATGCGCGCATCACGGATCTTGGCTTTGGCCCGCACGATCCGCTGCGCCAGCGTGGTGGGAGAGGAAAGAAACGCCCGCGCCACTTCTTCGGTCGTCAACCCGCAGACCTCCCGAAGCGTCAAGGCAATCTGGGCCTCCGGTTTGAGCGACGGGTGGCAACAGGTAAAAATCAGGCGCAGGCGGTCGTCCTCGATGTGTTCGTCGGCGCAGTCCGTCGGATCGGCGGTCGTGGCTTCGGCGTGCTTGGCGAGTTCGTTCAAGGATGCGTCGTAGCGGGCGCGACGTCTCATGCCGTCGATCGCCTTGAAGCGGCCGGTGGACACGAGCCAGGCGCGGGGATTGGCCGGAACGCCGTCGCGCGGCCATTGTTCCATCGCGGCGGCAAATGCCTCATGCAGCGCCTCTTCGGCTGCTTCGAAGTCTCCGAGGAGCCGTATCAGCGTGGCCAGGACGTGGCGCGACTCCGAACGGTAGACTTCGTCCACCTTCGCGCGGGCTTGTTCGACGTCGCGCTCCATGCGGTGTCAGTCCGCGCACCCCAGTTCTTTCATCGGACGGACCTCCACGCTCCCGATCCGGGCGGCGGGAAAATTGGAGGCGATGCGAATGGCGTCGTTGAGGTCCCGCACGTCGATCATGAGAAACCCGCCCAACTGCTCCTTCGTTTCGGCGAACGGGCCGTCGGTGACCGAGGCTTTGCCGTTTCGAACCCGCACCGTCGTGGCGGTTTCGACCGGATGGAGCGGTGAGGCGGCCAGGAGCTGCCCGATCTTCTGCAATTCACCACAGTAGGCCATCGATTCGTCGGAGAGCGTTTGGCGCTCGCTTTTGGGCAGCGCATGGAGCGTTTTTTCTTCGACATAGACGAGGCAAAGATACTTCATGCGGTCCTCCCTATTCTCATGTGGCGCGCTGGTTCATTTCCCACAGGGCGAAGGCATTGCCCTCCGTGTCTTCGCAAATCACGAAGTAGCCCATGCCCGGCACGGCTGTCTTGGATTTGCACACGGTACCGCCGAGCTTCGTCACTTTGGCCGCAGCCTTGTCCACGGAGGGTACGCTGACATAGTTGGTAATGGCTTGGTCCGGATGCATTCGAGGCATCATGCCCCCGTCCGGGCTGTCGTCCTTGCCGCCCGTATCGATGTGCCAATACTCGTTCACCGTGCCCGGAAACTTCTGAATTTTCCATCCGAATAAGCTCTGATAGAATCGCCTGGCCCGCCTCAGATCGTCGGCCGGGATTTCAAACCAGACGAGACTCGACGCCGGCCGAGCCTGCTTCTTCCTTCGTCCACTGGGCTTCTTCGTTGCCATGAGTTTCTCCTTTCTCGTGCGCTGTCCCCTCACCGCCTCCTCTCCCCAGTGGGGGAGAGGGCAAGGGAGAGGGGGCCGACATAGAATAGTCGTCGGGCGGATCGAAAATCGACAGCTCAGATCGGAGGCACACAACCGTCGTCAATCCTGCTTCCTCGCCCTCCAGCGGAGGGAGAGGAGAAAGGTGAGGGTGGGGGATGAGTGTTAATCCGGCAGGGAGGATTTATTCATTCCACAATCCAAATCGCGAAGCCCTTGGCGTCCCGCAGTAATTGATCCGTCACACCGCCGCCGAAGATCCGTTTGATCCCCGAAGCCCCGGACCGTCCCACGACAATTGTCTGATGACGCCCGCTTCGCGCTTCTTCGAGGATATTTTCGGCGATATCATCGTCGTGCCCGAACTTCAAATCCACGCGACTCGTGTCGAAACCGGATTCGGCCAGGATCCGACAGGCTTTTTCGAGAACCGGGCATTCGGTTTCCTGTTCTTTTCGAATCCAGTCCTCCTGATCTTCATGCAGACGGACGCTCAGTCGTTCTTCGGTAATGGGATTCTCCGATCCGCCGTGCTCCAGGAGCACCCGCGGCATGGGCTTCAGCACGTGAAACAGCGTGACGGTCACCTCCGGCGTATGCCTCAACAGTGTTCCGGCATACCGGACGGCACGGTGGGCATTCTCGGATTCGTCGACGGCAAGCAGGATTCGCATCTCGATGTCACACGTTGACCTGCGTCCGTTCCTTCATCCACCGTTCCGCCCGGAGCCTCAGCTCTTCGGGCGGCACGTCTTCGAGATGCGTCGCAATCCACCAGTGATTGCCCGCCAAGTCCTGCACGCCCGCCGTGCGGTCGCCGTAGAATTGATTCGCCGGCTCGCGGAGGGAAACCGCCCCGGCGTCGATCGCGCGCCGGTAGAGGGTATCGACGTCGTCGACATAAATGGCAAACGACGCCGGCATCGCCTTCATCTCGTTCGAGGCCTCGGCCACCATGACCATGGAATCCCCGATCTTGATTTCGGCGTGCATGACGCGGCCGTCCGGGCCGGACAGGCGGGACAACTCGGTCGCGTCGAAGACTTGCTGGAGAAACTCGATGACGCGCGAGGCCTCGGCATTGATCACATGCGGCGTGACGGTATGGTAGCCGGCGGGAACCGGTTTGACGTTCGCGGCCATCGCGTTACCGCTTCTCGCTGGCGCGCTTGAGGAAATCCGCCAGCTCGCTGGCATGCTTTTCGGTTTCCGCCAGAATGTCGAGCAGGAGCTCGCGGGTGATCAAATCTTTGTCGGCGAGCTCGCGGATCAACGCGCTGTACGCTTCGACTTGCCGCCGTTCGAGCAGCAGGTTCTCGATCACCATCTCCGTCAACGTGGTCCCTTGCTCGGGATGGACGCCGATCGCGGCCGCTTTTCCCGCGAGTTCCTGGCCGAGTTGCTGAATGCGCATCGCCAGGCGATCCGCGTGGATCAGCTCCTGTCCTGCGTGCGTCTCGAATTCCGCCTTGAGGCCGGGAGACAAGAGCGACACCGCCATGTAGGCATGTTGCTTATATTGGAGGTAGCTGGTGATCTCCGTCGAGCGAAGGCGATTCAGCGAACGGACGACGTCCTCGGGCTGTGCGAAATACTGTTTGGTGACCGGCCCCTGGTCGATGGCCTCGCGTATCTGCTCATCGGTGGCGCCGGCCTGGTCCATCAGCGATCGTTCCATGGGTGTCATTCCTCCTCTGTTTTTACGCCGCTTTGCGGCTGTACAAATCGTTGGCGGAGCCGGGCTTGAACGATTGAATATCCGGTTGATCCGGCAAACCTTTTCTGAACGGTCCGCTGCGAGCCGGAAGACCGCTGTCGGCCCGTCGCGCTTCCAGCGAGCGCCGCATCGCCCGGAGTTTCTTCGATTTGTTGCGGCCGCCCTTTTTCTTTCGCTGTTTGTGATTCGGCATCACGGCCTCCTGCTGGGTTGACGATAAACGATTCTCCCACCGAGCCATACGCGGACACACTGGTGAAATCTCTGGCCGCCTTTTCCGGCCATCAGCCATCAGCCGTCAGCTATTCGGTCGGCGGCCTTTTTCAACAGCCTGCTAGGGGCTGTACCAGGGGCGCACGTCACCGACGCTTGCTACAGTGTGGAATGCAAAAAAGTGACACGATCGGGCCGAATCCCGATCCGGATCCGGGCCCGATTCCACCGGAACCGGATCCATTTCCGCCTCCACGGCCGCCGTTGCCGGACCCGCAGCCGCTGCCGCCCAATCCGCCGGTGCGGCCGCCTATTCCACAACTGACCAATAAGTCATAGACGAGGAGGACACCATGAATTTCTTTCCTGTCATCGGATTGACCGTCGTTACAATGTTCTTCGCCGGGGCGCTGGTCTTCGCCAATCCCAATATGCTGCCGAAGCACGAGGGGTATCCGATGGGCAAGGCCACGGACCCGGTCACCGGACAACCGTTGAGCAACGATCCCGGGCAGACGAATGCGTCCGGAGAGAAAGCGCTCCGACAATCGGCCATGGCGGACGATCCGCACTCCCAGCAGCATCTTTCCAATCCGAACGACCAGCGGTTGTTGGAGAAACCGGGCGCGGGCATGCTGCCGAAAGTGCAGGGACCGCAGATCAAGATCGAGCCGCCGGTGAATGAAGCCACCAGGGCCCAGGCGAATCCGAAAGAGTGAGGGGTGACGACGGCGGAAGAGTGACGTGTGACCTGTGACGGGTGACGAGAGGGAACATCGCTGAAGTCGTTTCTAGGAGATTAGAGGCGTTATAGATTGAGGGCGGACCGGATCTGTCGGATGAGGTTGTCTGGAGAGGCCGATGCGTCTAAGATCAGCGCGTCGGTCGGTTCTTCCAATGTGTCGAGTTGGCTCTCCAGAAGGCGTACTCCCATAAAATGGTCCTGGCGACCGGCGAGACGGCGCTGCAACAGACCTATGTCGGCCCGTAAGTAGACAATCTTTACTTCATTCCGATGGTCGGCCACGACGGTGGCGCGGTAGGATTCTTTCAACAGCGAGCAGGCCAGCACGACATGGTCTCGCGCCGTGACCCATTCGGCGATTGCCCGTCGAATCTCCTCCAGCCACGGACGGCGGTCGTCGTCGCTCAGTGGCACACCCCGCGCCATCTTCTCGACGTTACGCGGCGAGTGGAACCAATCGCCGTCGCAAAACCGCCAGCCCAACCGCTGCGCTAGTTCGCGTCCGACCGTAGTTTTTCCCGCCCCGGCGGCGCCCATGAGGATAATGACCATGCGGATACGCTCCTGAGCCTGGACGAAGATTGCGAACAGAGAAAAGCGGTGTCAGGTTGAAGGGCTCGGATCTATCAGATATCTTTGATCGGAGATACAACTCCCAAGACTTGCTTTTTCAGCCGCCCGAGCATAGCCTAACCCAACACGATTGGCTGCGAGGAGCACCCATGCCTAAAGCCAAAGCAGAAGCGTTGGAGTTGATCAAGAAGTTGCCGGACGATGTCACCACCGGCGGAATCATTGAAGAGCTGTTCTTTAAGCAACAAGTGGAGAAGGGCCTTCAGGACGTGGCCGAAGGTCGCCTCCTCACCCACGAAGAGCTCAGAGAAAGAATGGCCCGATGGCGCAAGTCCGCTGGTCGGTGACCGCCGGGAACGATCTTCGAGACATCGAAAATTTCATCGCCCGCGATTCCATCCTTCATGCCATCGCCTTCGTCGATCGCATCGTTGAATCCGCTGAAACCCTCCTCAAGAACATGGATCCCGGGATCTTGCAGCACTCGTCCGTCGAGAACCCTGGGACTTCAGCAACTAATCTGTCCCCAAGAGCAAGGCAAATGGTCGAGACGGCATGCTCGCAACGTCGCCACCCCTCTAACGCGCTCCACCTCACAGCGTGGCCTGACTAGAACACGGCCGGGAAATTCCCGGCCATTCTTCTTCTCATGGCAGCAACACAGAATTCGGGCGAGCGCTCCTTCCAGTTGGCTGCCAGGATGGTCTGCACCTGTTGCGGCTGCTGATCGATCCCTTGATCCCAGGTGAGCCCGGTCTGCTGCGTAAAGGACGCCATGGACTGGATCAGTTGATCGACGTTCGCTTTCAGTAAGTGTTCCCCGTCGCCGGCCTGGATCACGTCCACCTGGTTGCTGCCTCCGGCATACCAATTGTGCACGGTGAGATCATCCGACGATCCATGCAACGAGATCTGCAGATCGTTGCCGTTCTGAGCGAAGACCAAGTCCAACGGATTAATCCCGGCGGCAAACTGTAGCGTGTCGCTATCACCCGCCGCCGTCTGATTCACGAGCGTCTCTTGTCCGAAGCCCCGTCCAAGCTGCACCGTCTCGTCCCCGGGACCGCCGAGCGAAATGGCATTGGTATTCGCATTGGCGCTCGCCGTCGTGCCGTCGGCAAACGTCGCCGTCACGGTAAAGTTCCGGCCAGCTAGAAATTCCTGGCTCTGATAGTCAGAGGCAAACAGCGTGACACTGCCCCCGTCACCGACCACCGCCTGGATGCTGTCGCTGCTTTGTTGGAGCAATGGACTCGTCGGATCATTCGCTACGCCCAAGGTCCAATAGCCGGTGCCGGGGGATGTGTCCCACACCCCGCCCGCATCGTTCGTCAACGTCAGCGCCGTGATCGTGCGTGGCCCGCTGCCCGGCGCGAGTGACAACGTAAACGTGCTGTCCAGTTGGCCGTCCGGCGTCAACGCCCCGTTGCCCTGACCCACGCGATCTTGC
>DATFDJ010000165.1:0-27752 GCA_035252115.1 Nitrospira sp.
CGCTACTTCGCCGCCGGACAGATGCGTCACCAGTTGCATACCGTAGCAGATACCGAGGATCGGAATGCCTTGATCGAAGAGTTCCTTGGCGACGGTCGGCGCCTTTTTTTCATAGACGCTCGCCGGTCCACCGGACAGGACAATACCCTGAGGCCGATGCGCCAGAACGGTGGCCAAGGGAACGGTGCAGGGAAGGATTTGGGAATAGACCTGCGCTTCGCGGATGCGCCGGGCAATCAACTGGGTATATTGCGACCCGAAGTCGAGGACCAGAATTCTATCGTGCCAGAGTTCCATGGGGCAAAGAGCGTATGGCTGATAGCTGATGGCTGATAGCCCGAAAAGACGAATTCGGCAGGTCGTGAAGGATCGGCATCCGGCGTGTTGCTATCGGCTATACGCCATCGGCCATTCGCTCCGCCTCATTCCCAGTCCGTCCGGTAGTTGGGCGCTTCCTTGGTGATGATGACGTCGTGGACGTGGCTTTCGCGCAGGCCCGCAACCGTCTGCCGGATGAACGAGGCTTTTTGCTGGAGTTCGAGGATCGTTTTACATCCGCAGTAGCCCAGACCGGACTTGACCCCTCCGACGAGCTGGTAGATCACGGCCGAGAGCGGCCCCTTGTAGGGAACGCGCCCCTCGATCCCTTCCGGGACCAGCTTCTGAGCGGGACGTCCGCTCTGCCCGTACCGATCCCCGCCGCCGCGCTCCATGGCGCCGATCGAACCCATGCCCCGATAGACCTTGTAGGTGCGCGCCTGGAACAGCACCGTCTCGCCGGGGGATTCTTCAGTGCCGGCCAACAGCCCGCCCAGCATGACGGAGGAGGCGCCGGCCGCCAGCGCTTTGCTGATGTCGCCGGAGAACTTGATCCCTCCGTCCGCAATGATCGGGACGTCGCTGCCTTCGAGAGCCTTCGCACAGTCCGCGATCGCCGTCAATTGCGGCATGCCGGACCCCGAGACGATTCTGGTGGTGCAGATGGAGCCGGGTCCCACGCCCACCTTGACCGCATCTACGCCCGCCTTCAACAGATCCTTTGCCGCTTCGGCGGTGGCGATATTGCCCGCGACCAGGTCCAACGTCGGGTGCTGTTTCTTGATCATCTTCACCGTCTCCAGCACCGACTGCGAATGACCGTGCGCCGTATCGATGACGACGAGATCCACTCCGGCTTTCTTGAGCTGGGCCACGCGATCTTCGGTATCGGCTCCGACACCGACCGCCGCGCCGACTCGAAGCCTGCCGTGGCCGTCCTTGCAGGCATTGGGATACTTGATGCGTTTTTCGATGTCCTTGATCGTGATGAGGCCCTTCAATTCGCCGTGCTTGTTCACCACCGGAAGCTTTTCGATGCGATGCTCGTGCAGGATTTCGCGGGCCTTCTCGAGACTGGTTCCCTCGGGCGCCGTCACGAGCTTCTCGCGCTTCATGACCTGCGACACCTTGAGGTCCATCCGCGTCTCGAACCGCAGATCGCGATTCGTCAGGATGCCGACCAACTTCTTGTGCTTGGTGACGGGAATGCCCGAGATCCGATACTTGGCCATCAACTGGTGCGCATCGCGGATCGTTTCGTCCGGCGAGATCGTCACGGGGTCGAGAATCATGCCGCTTTCCGATTTCTTGACGCGGTCGACCTCCGCCGCTTGATCGGCCGGAGAAAGGACGCGGTGGATCACCCCGATGCCGCCTTCGCGCGCCAGCGCGATGGCGAGCCGCGATTCCGTGACCGTGTCCATGGCCGAGCTGATGATGGGGATGTTGATGTGGATGTTGCGGGTCACCCGTGTGCGGATGTCCACTTCGCTCGGCAACACCGCCGACTTGGCGGGCACGAGGACCACGTCGTCGTAGGTGAGGCCTAGGCGGGGTTCTTTCTCGAGCATGGTCTCCTTGTCTCGTCTCAAGCCGTGGCTTTCGTGGACCCCTGCGCTTTTTCGATTTCCGCCGCCGCCTCCGCTTCTTCCTGCAACCGTTCGCTGCCCTCGTCGGCCGGCATGAATTGCTGCACTCTCGTGTTGCCGCTGTCGATGACGAACACGCTGCCTTTGGCATCCACGGCGATGCCGTAGGGGAAGTTGAATTGCCCGTCCCCGTTGCCGTACCCGCCCCACTGCGTGATGAAGTTGCCTTCCTTGTCGAATTTCTCGACCCGGTGGTTCCCGGTGTCCGTCACGTACACGTCGCCGGCGCCGTCGATGGCGATGCCCCAGGGCGAGCGCAACTGTCCCGCTTCCTGCGCCAACTGGCTGCTCGCATGGCCCGCTTCGGCGCTACCGCCCCACTTGGTCAACAATTGAGGCAGCACGTTGGTGCTGGTATCGAATTTCTGAACCCGGTGGTTACCCATGTCGACGACGTACACCGTTCCATCGGACTGATCCACCGCGATCCCGCGCGGAAAGTAAAATTGACCGTCGCCGTTTCCAAAGCTGCCCCATGACATGACGAACTCGCCCGTCATGTCGAATTTCTGGACCCGGAAATTGGCGCTGTCCACCACGTACACGTATCCGCGGACGCGATCGACCGCGATGCCCCACGGCGCATTGAACTGCCCCTCGCCGTTGCCGCGCGAACCGAATTTCATCAGGTAGCCGCCGAGCTTGCCGTCGAACTTCTGCACGCGATGATTGTTGGTGTCCACCACCCAGACGTCGCCCTTTCCGTCGCAGGCGATTCCAGTCGGGTTATGGAAATTCGAGTTCGCCGAGCCGAAGTTACCCCACAGGATGATGAAGTTGCCGGCATTGTCGAACTTCTGGATCCGGTTGTTCCCATTGTCCACGACGAAGAGCGATCCTTGCTGATCCACGCAGAGCCCGTACAGCGGTGCCATGAATTCGCCGCCATGGAGCAACGAGGCCCCGCGGCCCGGCCGGCCCCATCGGGACACGCAGAGGTATCCCGAGGTGTTCACGAGAATGCCGGCGCTCGCCGGCGTCGACACGTTGCCGCCGATGTCCTTGAACCAGACGTAGATGGACTTGGGACCGTCGCCCGGCGAGAGAATGAACGGGATGGTCGCGCCGAACTTGTTGGCCGGCGTCACATCGACCCACCCGGGAGTCCCGGCCATCGGCGTCATGGGCGCTTCGGAAATGTAGTACGAGCCGACACCCGTATCGATGTCGTTGGCCGAGATTGTCACCACGATTTCCGGTGAGTTGGTCATGAACGCGCCATGATTGATGACGGCGTAGGGATTCTGAGGCGCCGTGATGTCGATCAGCACCGGTGTCGCAGTCGCTTCGCTCGACAAGGCGCTTTCGGCTCCGCCTTCGAACACGGCCGTCACCGCATAGTAGTAGGCCGTGTCATTGGTCAATCCGGTGTGGGTAAAGGGATTGGTCACGCCCTCGATCCTGGTGCCCGTTTGAGCGGTCAGACCGGGCGCCGTGTTGAAGTAGAGGTTGTACGATACGGCCTGTGGCACTTCGATCCAACTGACAAACACCTCGGTATCCCCGGCCTTCGCCACCACGCTGCGCGGGGCCGGAGTGTCGCTCACCGCTTGGGTCTTCGGCGCGTCCTCTTTTCCACGGTTCAACTCTTCGTCGGTCGGAATGTACTTCAATACCCGGTTGTTGCCGCTGTCGACCACATAGACGCAGCCCTCCTTGTCGACCGCGATGCCGTACGGAAAGTTCAACTGGCCTTCCGTCTTGCCGCGGTTGCCCCACGCGCACAGGAAGGTGCCGTTGCCGTCGAATTTCTGGATGCGGTGGTTCCCCGTATCCACGACATAGACGTTCCCCAGCGCATCGCACGCCACGCCCCACGGCGATTTGAATTGTCCGGGCCCCGCGCCTTCGCGGCCCCACTTCGTCAGAAAACTGCCCCGTGCGTCGAACTTCTGGATGCGGTTGTTGCTTTCATCGGCCACAAAAATGTTGCCGGCAAAATCCACCGCCACGCCCCGCGGGAAGAAGAAGGCGCCGTCAAAGCTTCCGTCCCGGCCCCATTTCAACAAGGGTGTGCCGTCGGCCTTGAATTTCTGGATGCGCGCATTGCTCGTATCGGAGACGTACAGGTTTCCTTCCTGATCCGTGGCCAATCCCCAGGGCACGTCGAATTTCCCCATGTCGGCGCCGCGCCAGGCGAAGCCGAATTTGCCCCAGGCCTGCATGACGTTGCCTTCGAGATCGAACTTCTGCACGCGGTTGTTTCCGCTGTCGGCGATATAGATCGTGTCGTTCGCCCCGACCGCGAGGCCGCGGGGATAGTAAAAGTTGCCTTCCTGTCCGGAAGGGTCGCCGCCCCAGCGGGCGATGAATTTGCCCGTCTTGTCGAATTTCTGGATGGAATGATTGTCCGTGTCGGCGACATAGATGTTGCCGTCCTTGTCCAACGTGATGCCGGTCGGGGAGCTGAACTCGCCCTCGTCCACGCCCTCCTTACCGACGCACATCGCCAGGAGGTAAGGCGAGGGAATCGCCATCACTTCCTGCGATTCGAGGCTTTCTCCCTTCGGCGTGACCACGGTGACGACGTAGTGATAACAATTGCCGTTCGCGAGGTCGTCGTGCACGAAAGGCGATTGCGCGCCTTCGATGCAGGTCGCCTTGTCCTTCTTGACTCCGATGACGGTTTTGAAATCATCCGGGCCGGCAATGGGCCTGGTCAGTTCGGAAAACTTGATTTGCACGCCCTTGGTCGTCTGGAAATACAAGTTGTAGTACATGGCGTCGGGAACGGGATCCCAGGTCACGGTGATCCGGCCGTTTCCGCATTTGGCCGCCACGTTGGTCGGAGCCGGAGGCAGCTCCTCCTCTTCCGCAATCGAGTCTCCCGCGCCCCATTCGCTCTGAGTTCCTTCGATGGTCAGGGGAAACCGATCGAAACGAAACATCTCGTCGAAAAGCCAGCCTTTCATCATGGGTGGTGCCTCATGTTTCCAAACCGGTTACAACCAAGAACCTTGCTTCTTTCAACAACTTAGACTGAGGGATTGGGGAGTCTAACAAAGCGGTGGAAAAAGAGTCAAGGTAAGGGCTTCCGTCGGCCTTGAGCCCATGCCGTAGGTGCCGATCCGGAAGACACATCCCGGCCCTTGGAGAAGAGCCAAGACGCCAAAACAGTGGAAGGAATTGAGAAGTCGGAATTGACAGCCTTACGTCTGTTCAACCGCTTCTTGGAGGGTTTCCGTCATCTCGGACGTCGTCAGCGGTTCTTCCTCTGAAACGGAGCGCGCCGCCAGTTTGTCATTCTCTCCCGGATACTCATGGTGCGGTGCTTCGGAAACTTCGCCGACCATGGTTGTCTCTTCAATGGGCAAGAGCGCCTGCTCAGCTTCTCCCAGCTCTTTGAACTCCCTCAGCGGCGGCAACTGGCTCAGGTCCTGCAAGCCGAAATGTTCGAGAAAAAACTTGGTCGTGCCGTACATGATGGGGCGCCCCGGCACTTCTTTTCGTCCGACAATGCGCACCAGTTTTCGCTCCAGCAACGTCCGCAGCACGCCGGAGGTTTCGACGCCCCGGATCTCTTCGATTTCGGCACGGACCAACGGCTGCTTATAGGCGATGATCGCCAGCGATTCGAGCGCGGAACGGGACAGCTTCTGCGCGGCCTTCGCCTTATCCAGCCGCTTCAGCCACGGCGCACAATCGGCTTTCGTGACTAACCGATACCCTCCGGCCACCTGCACCAGTTGAATGCCTCTGCTCTCCTGCTCCAGGTGAGTCTTCAAAGACTTCAACGCCTGTTCCACCTCGGCCTTGGACACGGTACCGATGACGGAGGCCAGACGAGCGACCGGCAGCGGCTCACCGGACACGAACAACAACGCCTCCACAACGGCGGTCAATTCCGGCGCATCGGCGCGCTCTTCCCGGACCGGATCGACGGCTTCGACTCCGATGGGGCCGGTCTCACACTCCACCTCGTCCATGACCGCCGCGTCTCCCTGGTTGTCGCTCATGCTTACCTCCATTCCGATTCGTCCAGTTCCGCCGGGTCCGGAACCAGAGAAAACGCGCGGGACACGAGGATTGGCCCGAAATTTTCCCCTTGAAATACCTTGACCGTGTGCAGCCGTATCAACTCCAGCAACGCCAGAAACGTCACGATGATCACCAACCGATGACACGCCGTTTCGAAGAGCGAGACGAAACTCACCGATTCTTGCCCTTCGAGCGCTTCCAGGATGGCGTTCATGCGATCTCGAACGGTCAGATTGTCCGGAATAATCTCGAGGAGTTTTTTTCCGGGGTTGCGATTCAGCACGCCCTGCAGGGCATCGACTAAATCGAACAGCCCGACGTCCTCGAGCAATTGATCGTCCGGCTCCATCTTCTCGTGCGGCATCGCAGGCCGGCTATAGACGTCGCGCCACATCCGCTCGTGAGTGTCCAGTTGGCGGGCCGCCTCTTTGAATTTCTTGTATTCCAACAAACGCCGGACCAGTTCCTCGCGGGGATCCGGTCCGTCGTCTTCGTCTTCGCCCACTTCGTCGACTGGAAGCAACATTTTCGATTTGATCTGGAGCAATGTCGCCGCCATGACGAGAAATTCTCCCGCGACCGTCAGGTTCAATTCCTTCATGGCCTCGATATAGTCGAGGTACTGGCGCGCGATCAGCGCGATGGGAATGTCGTAGATGTTGATCTCGTTTTTCCGGATCAAATGCAGCAAGAGATCGAGAGGACCTTCAAAATTCTCGATCCGAACCTGGTAGGGTAGCTCAACCTGTTCTACTTCGCCGGATTGGTTCTCCACAGGCCGGGTTATACCAGCATTGGGTAATCGGAGCAAGTCCAACTCTATTAGTTGTGGTCAAAACGAGGGGACAGGCTATCGTGTCCGGATCAGATAGGCGATGAGAAGCGCGCTGAATACGAGCAAGGACAGAGTAATTCCATACTGAACTTGTGCGTTTTCCAGCCCGACGGCAGGCGGTCCATTGACCGGCCGCTTTACCCTCGCAAAACGGGCCTCTCCTTCGAATAACGCCTTGGAAAAATCGTCCCGCCGGTGAAATTGCACGTCGTCGAAGTCCGCCACCGAGCGAAACGTCGCCCGTTCGAACGACGCGTCGCCGTCGAATTCGGTGAAGGTGAAGAAGGCTTCGCGGGCAAACTGAGCTTCAGAAAAATCCACCAAACCATGGAAACGACTGCCCGAAAATCCGGTGCCCGACTTGAAATAGGTCCGGGAAAAATCGGCGTCCCGTTCGAACTGCACTTCGAGAAACTCGGCAAGCCCGTTGAACCCCGATCGTTGGAACGTCGCCGCGCCACGGAATCGCGCGCGGTGGAACCTCGTGTGCGGACCGAATGCCGTCTTCTCCGCGAACAGCCCGCGGAGGAATCGCGCGTTCACGAAGTAGCTCTCCCGTAAAAAGACGGCGCCGGACAACGTGACCGGTTCTACGAATACGGTCCGCGACAAATCGAGCGGTTGCTCGAATGTCGTGCCGGACAAGGTCAGCGCACCCCGCATGACCAAAAACTCTTTCCCCGCGTCGTGCCGCACGGAGCCCTTTACGAACGAATCGACGATCGACAGCGCGACCGGCACAGTGCGCGCGGTGCCGCCGGAATCGGAGACTTCACCGCCAAGCTCCGTCGGAAACGGACCAAGCGGCAGGTCATCGAATGTCAGGTCTCCGGTCACGACGACACCGGACAAATCGATGGCCTTCCCTTCCTTGATCGCCATCGCGATATTCCGGGCCTGGACGGCATGAGCCGAGCGCTCCTGGTCGGTGCAGTTCGGGCCGAGACGAAGAATGAGTCCTGAGCCGTCGCCACGATCGACGCGGCAATCGGCAGCCCACGCCGGTGCTGCAGCCGTCCAGCACAGGAGCACGAGCATGGCTCTGAACGCACCGTTCCTCATTGTGATCGGATTGAACGTCGGATCCGCCCAACTCCCCGATTCGTTCTTATTGCGGCCCGATTCCAGCAATTCCCTTCGAAATCGCCTCATACTCTTCCTGTGTGAGGCGGTGCATACCGAGCGAAAGCCGACGGGTCAATTCGGCCTGATCGGAGATCGCGAGAACTTGAGACAACAGCGTCTGGCTCGCCGGAGCCGACCATGTCCAGCGCCGGACATGGTCGATGTTGACGAAGCCGAACCGAGCCTCCGTCCGGAGCTCATCTTTGAGAAATTCGTCAAGCGCGGCGAAGTCACGAACAGGAGGAACGATCTGGAACTCGGCGCAGAGACCCACCTTGAGGGCATACACGAACGCCCGAGATTGGACGTCAAGATACCGTTCGAGATTCGTGCGTATGAGCGCGGCGCAGAGTCCCCACAGGCCGTGCGAAAGCTGCAACTCGGCACTCTCGTGCGAGGTTCGCTCCCGCAGTGCGGCGGCGATGAACAGAAAATGACTCACCGGTTCATCCGTGAGGGCTCCTTCGGAGCGACGGAAACATGAGAAGCTGCCGTCCGGTTGAACCGACGGACGGACGCGCTGCGACAGGTTCGGCGGTGAGCGAAGGGGTTAGTGTGTGCGGTAGTCGTCCGAATCGTCCAATAAATCTTCCGACTTTTCCAAGTAGTCGACGTCTTCCTCGTCGTCATCGAGCGCGAGCTCTTCTTCCATGTCTTCGTCGATCTCGCCCTCGCCCGCCATGCCGATCTCTTCTTCGCCGATTTCCTCCTCCTCGAGATCGGTCTCTTTCGGCTCTACGGGTGGAGCGACTTTCGCCGGCGCCTTCCTCGGTTCTTCATCGACGCTCGGCTTCACCGACTTCTTGACCGGTGCGGCGCTTTTTTTCTTGGCAGCCGCCTTCGCCGGAGAAGGTTTTTTCTTACCCGCTTTCTTGACCGGTTTCTTGGCGGCCTTGGCTTTCGGCTTCTTTGCGGATTTCTTGGCCGCTCGTTTCTTCGTCTTCGCCATCGATTCACTCCTCTCTCATCTACACAAGGGGTAGATGGTCGATACGGCTCCATCTAGCATGAAGTCGCGGCCTCTTGCAACGTCCTCATTCGGTAAGCTGCATCATCACTCCGTGGGACCGGGCGGTTCAGATCAAGGATCGACCCATATGGAAATCACTGCGGGACTGCTTTCTGCTCCTTTGACGGTATCCGGGCCCGCCATATCGGTGACGGTCAGAGAAAACTGAAGAAGTTTCGGCTCCGAGACCTTCGGCGCGACAAACGTGGCTTTCACTTCCTGGGCATTGGTCAGCACGATACGGTACCCTCTGAGTTGCTTCCATTCATACCGAAGAGGATCTCCATCGGGATCGCGGCTTCGCAACCCGTCCAACAGAACAAGATGTCCGGATTTCGTGCGCAGTTCCTTCTCGACCTCTGCAACCGGGGGACGGTTGGGCGTCTCGTCGCCCTCCACGATGACATCGACCGTGCCGGTTTTGCCTCGATTCTCCACGATCACTTGCGCCCGCCCATTTCCGACGACACGCAGTATTCCGGATGCGTCAATCGAGACGACCGTTTCATTCGAGGAGAGGAACCGGCTCCCTGTGCGGGGCCCCGACAGCGGACGCGCGACGCCGTCCTCGAATTGCCCCACGACCGGCACCGGGAGTAATTTCCCGATCGTGTCCAGGCGCCACGGTCGTTGAACGGCAAAATCGATCGATGACAGGAGCGCGGCCGGTTCGACGGCGACCATCACTTCGTCGAAGTCTTCGTCAATCCCCAACCGACCACGCACGACCTCCCCGACCGCCAGCAAGCGCATCGTGCCCAGGGCCTCGGCCGGAACAGAGACCGTGCCGGCCATATGGTCCTTTTCCACCGGCGGTGTGAGCGGTGTAAAAGACGCCGGGGACGCCTGATGAGTCGGCAATGGTTCTTCATCCAACCGATACCAATAGTAGTGGATGGTCCGCAGATTGGTATCTTTCCCCAGCTCCACCGCAACGGGAACCGTTTCTCCGGATTTCAACGCGGCGCCTTCGACGGGGCTCGTCAAGGTAAAGGCCAACACAGAAGGCTGCAGGACGACAAGGGCCATCAGGGAAAGAGAAACGATTGGAAGCCAGCGCTTCAGAAAACCCCCTGGTTGGTGTCCAGGCATGACCAAGTCCTCCGCGGGAAGAGGCTCCAGCGGAGAATCGTATAATCGGACAGCCGGGGTCAAGGGCGAAACAGCATCCCACCCCTACTCCCCCTCTTGACCCGCATGATACAATGATTATGCTTCTGAGCAGGTAGAGAAAAAGGCCCTTATGTCGCTGCGAATCGTCATGTTTATCATTGCGCTCCTGTTGAGTCTTTCCACAGCGGGACTCAGCTCGTCGACGGCACCCTATACGGCAATCATCATCGACAGCGGATCTCCGTATTTCGTTCCCAAGTCGGCGACCGTGTCCAGCGGCGCACCGATCCGATGGGACAATCCCACCCCGACGGAGCACACGATCACACACACAGGCTGTTTGGATGACGGGGAAGGCTGTGCATTTGATTCAGGTATCGTCCTGCCCAACGGCAGTTTCACCGTGCCCGGTCTGGCACCGGGACGATACCCTTATATATGCCGCGTTCATCCGATCATGCACGGTGTCGTGACTGTGACCGACAACCAGGGTCCGTCCCACCTCTGATAAAACTCGCCCGGCCTTCTTCCGTAAAACGCGACGCGCAGGATGTGGCATGGACCCCGTCTGTCCGGGCCTTGCGAGCGTCGTCGTTCCTCGTGTAGGCTGCGACGTTCGAACCGAGTCATCGCTTCATGAAGCCCGCTGTCGCCGTCCACGCACCGAAAGATCTCACAGGAGACGTCCTCAACCTCCTCGCCTGGCATATCCCGGATCTCGTCGCGTACCAGCACCGTGACGATGAGTGGTGGTTCACACCGCTCGATGACAATCTTCCTCTGGTCAGACTCAACCGCACCGGGCTGGAGATGCTCAAATCGATGAACGGCCATACGACCGTCGGCGCACTCCTGGGAAAATACGGGTCGCACATCTGTGGACCCGACGGCCAGCCGGGCCGGTGGCATCTGGAACGCTGGGCGCTTCCGACCTATTCCCTCTGCTACTACGGCGCAGAGCCCCCCGGCGGCCATCGACACAAGGCCAAGTGGGACGTGCTGCTTCAGCAAATTCGGGAAGGCTGGTCGGGCCGGGACGGGTTCGAGGGCGAGGAGCATCTGGAAGATTTCCATGTGCACGAACTGAACGACAGCGGAGAAGACGACGGGCATTTCGATTTGATTGAAACGACCGTGTCGCACTTGTTCCGCGAACCGGCTCAGGCGTTGAACGGCCTGACCTACGGCCGGCTGCTCATGCAAAAACTGCGGCGGCTCGGCTGGTTCAACCCCAAGCCGAGATTCATCGTCGAGATCGGCGGGGGACTCGGTTACGTCGCCCGGGAACTGGGCAAGGAACTGTTGCCGTTCGAGAAACAGCACGTCACCTATTGTTCCGTCGACATCACGAGACCGTTCCTCAAGCTGCAAATCGCCCGAGCCACATCAGGGGGCTGGTCCTGCGCCGGCACGCAGGCCAACGGCGAATGGCTGCCGTTCAAGGACAACTCGGTCGATCTCGTGATCGACAACGAGAATATGGCCGATATGACGCCGGTCAAACTCGCGAGGCAGGAACTGGTTTCCGGCATCGGGGAAACGGCCCAGCACCAGGAAGCGCTGGATTGGATTCGACGGGTTCGTCTTCCGATCGGCAATGACGTGCCGGAGGACGTGATCTTCAATCTCGGTCCGTTTCGCTTCGTGGCGGAACTGTGGCGCGTGCTCAAGCCCGGCGGCAAAGCGTTCTTAACGGAGTTCGGCATTGAAGAGGGATGGCCGGCGCCTGTCAAGCTGCCGGGCCACACGGAATACGAAGTCCAATACAGCCATCTCCGCCAAGCTGTGCGTTGGCTGGGATTTCAGGAACAGTACCTGCCCTTGCCGCAGTTCCTGGCGATCAAACCGGACACCAAAGTGCTGTGCACGGGCGCAGCGTATACGATCCAGCGCTTCTGCCAGGCGATGAACAAACCGTTCATCGTCCGCGCCTATACCGAACAGGAGCTCAGACAAGTACTGGGCGACATGCTGCCGAAACTCCAGGGCACGCACTACCATGACGTGGCGGACCCGGCCTGGTTTGGTCTCATCGATTTCAAAGTCTTGCTGTTGGAAAAACCCGGCGGGGCCCCGAAAGCCAGTTTCACTGAGAACAAAGGCTATCGGTGGTACTCGCAGAAGTAGACGTGAGGCTGAGGTCGGAGAACGCTCGGACTAAGTCTTCCGCTGCCATGCCCGTTCTTTAGCACGTCGAATCTCTCGCGACACGTCGCGCTCGGCATCGGTGGAAGGATCTACCTGTCGAAGGACGGACTGACGAAGTGCCAGTGCCAGCTCGGTCAACTCGATCGCCCGGCGAAGATTCTCGGCAATGCGTGCACAATCGGCTTGCATATCGTGTCGTTGCATGGACTGCCAGCTTCGAAGCGATGTGTGAGCAAGTGTACAAAAGTATTCGAATTGGGGCAACTTCGGTTTTCGGTTCCTTATGGAATGACTGGCAGCGCTTGCCGAAAGCGAGTTTCAGGGAGAATAAAGGCTACCGGTGGCACTCGCAAAAAATGACAAGAATCAATCGCGCAGGTCCTGTCGTGGCAAACAGCCCGACCGTGCTCACTCCAGTGATTGCTGAAGCCGTGCAGCGCGGAGAAATCTTACATTTTTTTAAAGTATGTCAAGATTCCGTTTTCGACTGATTCGAGCAAAACATTCAATTCCAGATTGGCTTGAACCAACTTCTTCCCTTTTCTTGAAAAATTGCTTCCGCCACCGACCATTAACACAATGTCCGCATTATGTACAAAACCGCTACGTGCCTCATATAGAAATTCCGCCACCTTCTTCACTGAATCAAGAGGTGTCCCTTCTAGCTTAATTGCATTACATAGCGCTCTTTGATTTGCAGGCGGCAAATTCTCAAAGAAAGCCTTACACCGGCGAATTGATCCGTATTCTTCCTTGTACTTTTCATATAGTTTCTCAAGAACATTTCGGTCTTTAATTGGGTATATATCTCCAACGGGCTGACTTTTAAGCCATTCGTAAAAGTCCTTGTATTCTTTATCAGACAGACTCTCGATCAAGGAAAACGCAGAAATCAATTTAAACGAATTGGTTATGTAATCAATAACAGGATTCGATCTTTCAACAGCCACATGCCAATCACCAGATTTGACAAAAAAGAGGTAGAAGGTCGCGACACGAAGAAACTCATCTTTTACCTCCGGTCCACTGAGCGAGGAGTAAAATATTTCAAACCCCTCACGATCGCTGAATTGAAACTTAAGCGCCTCGTATGCATCATTCTTGAACGTTTCTTCATCAGCATAATAATGCCCCTTACGAAAGGCCATCGGTCCTCACCTCGTCTGCTGAGCCAAATTAATCAACACTCCCTCTCTTAATCCCAAATCACTCACCAGACATTCATTCTCGCCGAGCGTCTCCATGACGGTGCGGAGGATGATGGCGCCGGCTGCGATGACGTCTTCGCGGTCCTTCTCGAGGCCCGGCATCCCGACTCGCTCCGCTTTCGCCCGATCGAGCAGTTGTTGTTCCAGACCGGCGATCGTCTCCAACGTCAGCCGGTAATTGTGGATTCTGGTCGGTTGATAGGTCGCGAGTTTCTGCGCCATAGCCGCCAGGGATGTAATCGTCCCGGCCGTTCCGACAAACGTCGCGTCGCTTGCTCGCCGGATCACCGCGATCGCCGCCTCCGACTCCGTTTTCACCCATTCGCGTGCCTGTCGAATCTCCTGTGGGGTCGGAGGATCGTGGATCAACACCCGCTCGGAAAGACGCACGACGCCGATGTCGACGGATCGAATCGATGGAGGGCGTCCTGGACAATCCAGAATAAATTCCGTACTGCCGCCGCCGATATCCAAGGCCAGCACATCCGTGACACCGGCGGGTAATCCCGAGCGGATACCCAACATCGTCCGCCTCGCCTCTTCCTCACCGGTGATGACCTCGACCTCGAAACCGGCTTCCTTCTTGACGCGATCGATGAACTCATCGCGATTGGCGGCATCCCTCACGGCGCTCGTCGCCACGGCGGTGCAGCCGTCCACCCGATAGCCGCCTATGACCTCCCGCCAGTCCTTCAGACAGCTCAGCGCGCGGTCCATCGCGGCGGCTCCGAGCCGCCTGGTCCGGTCGACATCTTCGCCGAGCCGAAGGATGCGCCGTTCCGAGCGGAGTTCATGCAGAGGACCGATGGAGGGGACGTCAGCGATCAATAACCGGCAGGTCAATGTTCCGATATCGATTCCGGCAAGACGGAGCACCTCATTCGGCATTCCGGATGTCTTCCATCTCCGCTTCCAACGCCTTGCCGGCATCTTTCAGGCGATGGATCTCGTTCACCAGGCGTCCGATCTCCGTATCGTACAGCAGGCGCTCGACGGACTCTCCGGCCTCGTGCAGGCTCACCGCGCGCTCGCCGACGTCGCGATGGAGCTCCGTCAGTTGCTGATCGATCTTTCGGAGCTCAAGCCGGAGCCGCAGCAGTTCCGTCTCTTCGAGCGCCCGATTGGCGGCCTGGGCCGTCCCCAACCGCAACGTGGCCAGCCCCGCCTTCAAATCATGTTTCAGCCTTTGCAACAAGCCCATTTGTTTTCCTACCTCTCCCGACCCAAAAGGAAGGGATAACGGCCATACGACTTGTGCCGAGGCTCGGGCACCGTACTGCTGAGCCGAAGCGTTCGTGACGCACGACGGCGAGCACTGTTCGATGGTCCGCTTAGCAAAGCTGAAGCGGACCGAGTTGCACAGCCGAGCAGAGGCGAAGCATTGTACGGTCGACCTGAGGCACTGGAGTATGGGAGCATCCCTTCCGTCCTAACTCACCGACCCCAGCTCCACCTTTTTTCCCCACTTCCTCAACATCGTTTCACGCAACAAGCGATGCATCGGCGACTTCAGATTGCGATCGAGCTTGAGAAGGGCAAAGGCTTCCTGACGGGCCTGTTGGAGCAGATCGGCATCTCGGGCGATATTGGCCACGCGAAACTCCGGCATGCCCCACTGCCGAAAGCCGAAAAACTCGCCGGGACCCCGTAGGCGCAGATCTTCTTCGGCAATCGCGAACCCATCGGCGGATCGCACCAAGGCCTCAAGCCGTTCTTTTGCGGACGATCCCGATTCGCCTTCCGCGGATCTTCCCGCGCGCAACCATGTCGACCCCATGAGCAAGCAATACGATTGATGCTCGCCACGGCCGACCCGTCCGCGCAATTGATGGAGTTGGGCCAGCCCGAACCGTTCTGCGTGCTCGATCATCATCACGGTCGCATTCGGCACATCGACGCCCACCTCGACCACCGTCGTCGACACGAGGACCTGGATGTCGCCCTTCTTGAACGCCACCATAGTGCGGTCTCTCTCCTCGGCTTTCAGCCGGCCATGCAACAGCCCGACGCGGAACTCCGCCAATTCGTTCCGGCGAAGCCGCTCGGCTCCTTCCATCGCCGCCCGCAGATCGACCTTCTCCGATTCTTCGATCAACGGATACACGACATACGCCTGCCGGCCGGCTCGTAATTCATCCTTCACGATCTGATACGCCCGTCCGCGTTGAGCCTCTTGATAGAGAAACGTACGCACCGGTTTGCGGCCGGGGGGCAGTTGATCGATGGTCGATACATCGAGATCCCCGTAGACGGTCATCGCCAGTGTCCGCGGGATCGGCGTCGCCGTCAGCACGAGCACGTCCGGCTTGTAGCCCTTCTCGATGAGGCTTTTGCGTTGAAGCACTCCGAATCGATGTTGTTCGTCGATGACCGCCAGCCCCAATTTGGCGAACCGCGTCTTCTGTTGAATCAGCGCATGCGTCCCGATTGCGACATGCGCCTTTCCTGCGGCCACCTGCTCCCGCACCGTTCTGCGCTCGGCGGCTCGTCCGCCCCCGCTCAGCAGCACGACGGACAGCCCGAGCGACTCCAGCACGGGTTTCATGGTGCGGTAATGCTGCTCCGCGAGAATTTCCGTGGGCGCCATGAGCGTCGCCTGATATCCGGAGCCGCAGGCCAGCACCATCGCATGGAGCGCGACCAGGGTCTTGCCCGATCCGACGTCGCCTTGCACCAGCCGGTTCATGGGGCGCGACGACAGCATGTCGGCGAAGATCTCCCGGATCACGCGTTCTTGGGCCCCAGTCAACGCAAAAGGAATCGCACGGGACAGTTTCCCCACCATGATCGACTTCGAATTGAATCGCAGGGTCTTGACTTCTTGCTTGACGGCCTGCTGCCTGGTCGCCAGTGCGAGCTGGAGCAGAAGCAATTCCTCGAAGGCCAGCCGCCGATGGGCCGGCGTGACTCCCCGCTCCAACGCCGCAGCCGACGTCCCGGCCTTGGGGAAGTGCACGTCTTGAATGGCCTGATGCACCGGCATGAGGCGACAGCGGGCTCGCACGGTGACCGGCAGAATTTCCCGCACATCGACCGCATACGTGTCGAGCAAGGATTTCACCAGCAGGCGCATTTGCCGGCTCGTCCATCCTTTCGTCTCATGGTAGATGGGAACGATCCGTCCGACGTGCAGACGCGCATCGTCGGCGGCCCCCGTAATCTCGTATTGGCCGACCTCCATCCTCGTCTCGATCCATCCTCCCGCCCCGGCCACTATTCGTCCGCTCATCATCACTCTGGTGCCGACCGTGAGGATGGATTCAAGGAAAGGCTGGTTGAAGAACACCGCCTGCATGCGGCCCGTCTCATCCTCGATGCAGAGATCGAGAACCGACAGGCGGCGATGCCTGGCACGTTTGGCCTGGCTCCGTACAATGGTTCCCCAAATGGTGGCCTGCGTGCCGGGAGTCAACTTACCGATCGGTGTGATCACGGATCGGTCCTCGTATCGCCACGGAATGGTCCAAAGCGCCTGCTCGACCGTCTCGATACCGAACCGTTGCAGCAGCGCGATCCGTTTCGGGCCGACGCCTTTGACGAAGCGAAGAGGGATTGTCCAGAGTTCGCGCGGAGCGCTATGGCGGCCCGCCGGCTCGTCGGGAGACGTCGGGGCCGAACCGCCGGGGCCGGGCACGCGATCGATGTCCATCGAGCGAAGCTCATTCAGGATCGTCGCGGCTTCCCGCAGACGGCGTCGCTGATCTTCCGCAGACAGCCTCTGCCGATCTTCCGAGAACAAACTTTTCAGGTGCAGCAGGGCGGTTTCGACGCCGCGCGGATAGATCCGCTCGGAGAGCGTGTGCATCACCTGAGCGGACACAAAGCTGTCAAGATTTTTGACGGTCGGAAGATGCGCACCGGCATCGCGGCTGGCGAATTCAATGGGGCGCGCCAGACGATCCAGCCATTGCTTGAAGGAATCCGGAGACCGCAGCTCGGCGGAGCGCCACATGCCGGCGGATCGTATCACAGCGTCTCATACTGCTCAATGACGGCTTGGCGGAAACTCCGCTTTGAAATTTTGTAGATTTCCTTGCAATTGTTTGTCCATCTTCGCGCGGGTGCTACACTCCGTGCAGGAAGGCCGCTCATGTATCGACGAAATATTGCCCCGCTTCTGTACAAGATTGCCTTTGTCATCGGCCTCCTGGTTTTCTATGGAGCGTGGATCAGGCCGACATATCTGCATCAACCTCCGCCGCCCGCTCATGACACTCCGCCGGCCAACGATCCGGCAGAAGTCGCACGGCAGCCGCACGCATCCGAGACTCAAGAACCGCCTCCCAAACAAACCAGATTAATCGATCCCAGCATCGTCCCGGACACGAAGCATCATGAAACCCTTGCCGCCATCCGCGACGAGTTGGAAAAGGGCAACCTCCAACTGGTCGAGGCCAAGCTCGACGCCCTTCCGTCTTCTGTAACGTCCGACTCCGCCGTTCGATCCTACATCGCCATTCTTTGGAACAACCTCGGTATCGAACAGGAGAAGATCGGCGGCACGCAGGCCTCCGTGCGTACGTTTCGAAAAGCGGCGTCCATCGACGCGAAGAACCCGGTGATTCAGTTGAACCTGGCCCATGCCTATTGGGAGTTACGGGATCCCGCCATGACGGTCGAGTTCCTGGAGCGCTTGGCCGTCATGGCGCCGGACGAGCCGTTTCCCCATCTCGCCTTGGCTGAACTCTTTCGGGACCGCGACCAACTGAAGGAAGCGGCCCGGCATCTCGATCTGGCAACCGAACGCGCCGCAAAGGATCCGGCGGCGCAATCCTATCTCCGCACCGTTGCGTCGAAGGTGCGGAGGACGGAGCAAGCCGACGAGCACTTGACCAGTCGCCGGAGCGCGCATTTCACGGTGAAGTTCGATGGAGAGACGGATCAGACGACCTGGACCGCCGTGCAGGATATCTTGGAGGACGCGTACCGCGAGATCGGACAGAAGTTCGGACACTTCCCGTCAAAGCCCATCGTCGTCGTGCTCCATACGCAATCGACGTTTCAGAGCGCAACCGGCAGTCCCGTGTGGGCGGACGGACTGTATGATCCGGTGCTTGGCCGCATCCACGTGCCCACGCAAGGCGCATTGACCGATCAGGCCTGGCTCACGCGGGTGTTGCGGCACGAATTCGCTCACGCGCTTCTGCACGATCAACAGGGAAGCGGTGACACCGTGATTCCAACCTGGCTGAACGAGGGTTTGGCCATGCAACTGTCGGGAGAGCGGTGGAACGAGATTCAGCCGGTGAAGCATCAGGACATCACGGTCATTCCATTGACGGCATTGGAAGGCACATGGAGCTCGCTTTCGGCGGACGGAGCATCACTCGCCTACCTCGAAGCCGACTCCGCCGTCCATTACTTGATCGACCGATACGGGCAGCACGGCATCAATCAACTGTTGGCCCATCTCAAAGCGAAGCAGACGCTGGTCATCGCCATACAGTCGCAGTTCTCACTCTCCTATGAGCAGTTTCAATCCCGCTGGTTGGATCAATTTACCGCAGAACTGAAGAAGGATTAGATATTCCGAGTCGGGAAAGAATGCAATGCCGTCGATTCGTTCAAGATCGACTCGGCATCGTTCTCATCGGAACCTGAACCGGCCTCGTCGGCCTCATCTGAAGAAGTGACCTGATCTTCCCAGAGCACCCGGCGGCTCTCTTCATCGAACATCAAGATCCGGAAATCGACATCTCGCGGCGCCGCACCGTCCATCCCGACCACCCTTCGGCCGATGCGTTCCACTCGGACGTTCCCCGGATCGGTGGAAAAACGGTCGAACCAAACCAACTGGCCGGTCTCGGGATTGACGACACGCAGAACGAAATACGGTTGCCCCTGGGAAACGGGCCCGCGTCCAACCTGCTTGACAACGGCGCGCGGCTGGATGGATGCTCCCACGCGTATCGTGTCGGTGTCCGCGCTGGTTTCGCGAAGATTCAGCCGGCCTTCCCACAAAAACCGCCCGTCGGCGGCATCGTAGACCCGGAGGG
The DNA here is from genome assembly GCA_035252115.1 of Nitrospira sp. Lineage (GTDB taxonomy): Bacteria > Nitrospirota > Nitrospiria > Nitrospirales > Nitrospiraceae > Nitrospira_C. Next base: position 19,380 of record DATFDJ010000165.1, read on the forward strand.
TAAATTCCGAAAGTCCTTCCGCATCCAGACCGACGCCGCCGGCAAAAATCCGCTCGCGCGGCTGCGGAAAGACCACCGGTCCTTCTTCCTTGATATCCAACTCATAGGTGTCATCGGACAGGATTCGGCCTGACTCTGCATCGTAGGTCTTGACCGTAATCGTCGATGAATCGGCATTCTGAAACCCAAAACCCGCCGCCACCACTTTTGCCGTTTTGCTCGGCGGCGAAATCGCATCCTCGGCGCAAACGGCGCCGGCCATTCCGCTTCCGATCAACAACACACTCGTCATCGCGATGGACATTCGTCTGCGGGATTGCACTGAGGTGTGTCGCACGGACACGGGCCGGCAACCGATCGGCTTCACCCACTCCACCATCGCTTGGACCGCCCGCCTCAGCCAGTCGGTGATCATGTCGGCTCTGCCTCCCTTGGTCTCCACTGTCCCATCGCGAGGCCATAGGGTAAATTCCGCAGGTGTAGGCAAACAACCCCCGAAAAGAGGGGTTGGAGAACGGACAGATTTGTACGGTATCAGGAGACACGGTCAATGGTCCACGCCGGTTGCCCGGCTCGTTTGCCGTCGGTATGATCGTCTCATGCCTCAGGCTCGCGGCCCGACCATTCTCCTCCTCGCGCTTGCCCTTGTAGGAAGCGCCACGGCATGGGTCAAATTTCAAGCGGCGACTGGATCAACTTGGCTGGCCTGGGGTGTCTTCTTGATCGGCATACCCCTGGTGCTCGCGGGGTTGTACCGGATGGGATGGGGGTGGGCCGGAATGGTTTGCGTTATCTATGGCACGGTCGGCTTAGCCTTGGACATCGCGACCGTGACGACTATGGTCGCCATGAAGGATCACAGCGCTGGCCTGCTTGCCGTGAGCGGAGTCAGTGGATGCTTGAATTGTTCGCTCATCGTCTTGAGCGGCCAGGCTTTCGTGCGGTCGTTGCAGGGACTTTCGCCTCCAGGATCCCGCCCTCCCAATCCTCCGTTCCCTTCTTCAATGTCCTGAGCTTGATCGACTCGAAACCCGCAGCCTTGAGCCAGGCCGTCGTTTCGGCGGCGGAATAGGTATTGCCGCTTTCCGTAAACAACAACATCGTCACGGCGAACAGGCTGGCCTCCGCCGGAAGCACTCCTTCGCGGTCATGCAAGAACGCATCCTGGATGATAAGTCTTCCCCCTGGATTCAAGGCGGCCTTTGCCCGCTCGAACACGGACCGATTTTGTTCCGGCGAGTAAATATGCAGCACATTGGAATACCAGATGACGTCATAGGAGCCGGAGATCTTGTCGATCAGCAAGTCCAACGGCAGGAAGGAGAGTCGTGTCCCGGCTTTGTGCGTTGCGGCGATCTCTTTCGCCACTTCAAGTGCAGCCGGCCGGTCGGCGACCGTCGCGCGCAGCGCCGGATTCTTTTCCAGAAACGCCAGGGCGTAGGTGCCGGGCCCTCCGCCCAGATCGAGCAGCGTCTTCACACCCCGCAATGGAAGCTGCGCGGCGATCTGCGGGGCCGTCTCCACTGTGCGGAAATGCATCGCCCAGGTGAACTTCCGTCGATACTCGGGGTCCTCCGGTTCGTTGTGATCGACCTGCTTGCCGGTGCGGACCGATTCGGTGAGGTGTGCCCAATCGTTCCACTGCCCCATCAAGAGATCGAGATAGCTGCCGCGATAGGAGGGATCGCCGGCATTCAACAGCGTCGCAGCCAGCCGGCTGTTTCGGTAACGGCCGCCCTTCTTGATGAGCAGACCGGCCATGGCGAGATTCCGACATAAGATCGTCAGGCCCCGTTCGCTGACGTTCAATTCGCGGGCCAGCTCCGGCATCGTCCACGACCGCGTCCCCATGACCGTGAACACTCTCAGTTCGAGCGCGGTCAGCAGCACGCGGGGGAGACGATATTCTGCGAAGGCGTCACGAAATTGGTCGAAGGTGGTGATGGGAACGATCATGATCCCCCGCCGATATGCCGGCGACACCAGTCGATCAATTCACGGAGTTTGGAGAGATTCTGAAAGTCTACGGCCCGGTGGAACGACACGGCGACGTACTCATCGTTCATATCGGACTCTTCGGCGAATCCCGATTGCAACAACAAAGGACGGTACTTCGAGACAGCGGGCTGGATGAAATACTTCGCCTGCTTGGCGACCTCATCGGTTCCCAAATCTTCCGGCGTCCCGTCGGACATCAGGCTCATGACGTCGTCCATCGCGACGCCGTACTGACAGACGATCTTGCCTTCCGGTTTGACTTCCAGGAGCCATCCGTCACTCCCCAGATCCAGCGCGAGCGGTCCTCCGGGTTCCAGCTCGTAGAATTGAGGGAACGAAGCGGTCAACGTGGTCTTCGCCTCCGGCCAGAGAGGCGACGCTGTCCCGGTCATGGGCAGGACTCTCGCACAGGGGACGGGCGTGGAGCGGAGGCAAGCTGTGCGCGGAGAGCGGCCAATCGTCTGGTATTCTCTTCCAGTTTCGGCAATTGATATTTACGATCCATTTCCACGACGCGTTCCAGCAAGCGAACGGCGTCCTCGAATCGACCGACCGCTTCATAACACTGCGTCAATACATAGCGGGCGCCGCCGGTCCGCAATTCGTCTCGCAGCCGTTCGGCGATGGATTGGCTGGTCTGACAACAGGCTACGGCATCCTCATACCGTCCCTGCAGCAGAAAGGTCCGCCCCATCATCCGCCACGCATCGGCGACCCCGCCTTCGTTGCCCAATCGACGCATCAGGACCAGTGATCGTTCATACTCTCGGATGGCCTGGTCGTAATCACCGGTCTCCCGGGCGACCAAGCCGAGGTCCGAATAGAGCACCGCCTTGGCCGCCTCATCATGCGTCTTCGTCATCAGATCCAAGGCCTCCAAATAATAGGCCTTGGCCCGCTCCCACTCACCGGCATCGGCGCGCAAATTACCCAAGTTTGCCAGGGTCGTCCCGATGCCTTTCTCGTCTCCCAAGATCTTCTGCAATTCGAGCACTTCCGTATAATAATCGTGCGCCGCTTCACGCCGCCCGCTCACCGCGCAAATGTTGCCCAGATTTCCCAGCGTTGCCGCCAACGCACGTTGATCGCCGGTCATCCGGTCGCATTCCAACGCCTTGGCGTAGCAGGTATAGGCTTCGGTGTAATGCCCGCGTGAGAAATGGTCGTTGCCCTGGCGATTCAGTTCTTCCGACAATCCGTTCATCAACGTCATGACGGCTCCAGCAGGACCCGCTCGACCGTTTGCTTCGCCCCGTTCAGAATCGAGATGCCGTCCCCGACTAAGATCGATCCGAAGTCGTATTTCAAGAGCCGCTTGAGTCCATCCCTGGCTTGTCGGACGTCGGCATACTTTTCGGGAGCCAGGAGATTCAGCGACCCGGGCGGTTTGCCGATCAATGCGTCCCCGACGATAAGGATGCCTTTGCCTTGTTGGATAAATAACGCCGACTCGCCGGGTGATTTCTGATGCTGTAAATGGATCGCCCAGATGCCGCCGGGAAGCAGTTCGCCATCCTTGAACGTCTTGGTCGGCTTGAGCACCATCTGGGACGCGTCGGCCTCGGGCACGAACAATTGGCAGCCGAAATCCCGTTGGCAAGCCGCCGCCTCACGGGCATGATCGCGGTTCGTCACGACGATATAATCGACACCGCCCTGCCGCCGAATCACGGTCGTCGCCTCGGCCGACATCGGCGGCGGATCCACCAGGATCCGGTGTTCCCCAACAGTGAGAAAAAGCCCGTTGAAATCCAACTGCTTCTCGTCGGAGAACCAGGACCATTGCCAGATGCCGGGGAAGAGCTGCTTCATGATCAGAGCAGGCGGAGGTTAAGGTTGAGGCTGCGCGGAGTCCTCGACTTTAACCTTAATCTTTGGCCTCAACCTTTCTATAGCGCTGCGACCGCGTCTTTCACCGTCTTTGTCACCTTCGTCAAAATCCCGGCATCGTTGGGGAGATCGATGATGTCGTCCTCAGGAACTGTAATGAACTTGCGGTTCGTTCCCTTCGTCAGCGAAATCAAAAACATGCTGTTGGACGGCGTGACGGGAATCACAACTTGCACCGTAGGATCGACTCCGGTGACCAGCTCCAGAAACTTCTGTTTCCCCTCCTCCAGCTCTTCCATCGTTCTTTCTTTCGCCGGGTTCTTCGGCAAAGGACGCACCGGCTCATGCTCCCGCACCGCGCCCGCGGAACTCGGCTACATCTTATTGCTGCCGCCCGCCAATAACTTATCCACCTCCGCAACGATGACGTCGGCCCCGGCCAAATCCATGTTGCCCACGCGTTGCCACCGGATCACACCCTCTTGATCGATGACGTAGACGTTCGGGATGAATTTTCCTCCACCGTATAACTTATCGGTAACCTTCCCCGGATCCAGCAAGTACGGATACGAGACCTTGACCGGAAACGCGGACAAAAATTCTCCGACATCTTTCTTGCTGTTTCCCGCCGAATTGATTCCGATGACCGCGACATTCTTGCCCTGCGTCGCCTCAAATACCTTCTGAAGATTGGTCCCCTGCATCATGCAAGGATCGCAAATATGGAACAGACCCAGTACAACGACCTTGCCCTTATACGCGTCGAGCGAGACGGTTTCACCCGTGATTGCGTTGAGCGTAAAACCGGGAGCCTTTTCTCCGACTTTAAAAAAACCCGCGGCTAGAATCAGATAGGCGAACGCCATGGGAAGCAAAAGTGCAATGAACATGGAGCCGAGACGTTTCATGAACACCTCCGTTCTTAATGAAGAGTGTATGGCTGATCGCGTAGAGACGAGGTTAATGGGAGAACCGATCTTTTCCTTCTCGGTGCCATACACCATCAGCCATCTGCTCCTCAGATCCAGAGGCCATCCTACCACGCTGATTTTTTCTTGAGCAACGGCAGATGCGGGGGCGCGAAACCGGGATCAGCAGGCCGAATGTTTTGTTCCGGCGAACAGGCTGTGCGTCCGCTTCAGGGCGCCGAAGAGCCTTGACGCGCGGAACAAGACCGCACCCTTGGCACATCGGGACAATGGCCCACGCGAACGGAACCAATCCGGTAAACGGCGAAGGATGGGATGATCATGACGAAGGAGGGTGAGCGCATATCTCCAACGATCCCAGCATGAATCCTTGAGAGAATAATAGAGCGCAGGACCGGCCTCTTCTCCAATTCCCTCCTCCTGACGAACAAGAAGAGTCTGCGGCATGCGCCATGCCAGCTCTGGAATGTCCGCATCCGCGCTGAACTCGTTCAGAATCATCGAAGGGAGCGGTACCTGCATCAACCGGTGGGCCAGCGCCAGACCCAAGAGCACCATCCTGCGGCATCGCCATGCCGTCGCCATGGCAAACACGCGTTTCCAATCCAGCCGGTTGGCACGAAGCAACTCGGCAACATCGACCACCCATTTCAACCGCTCCCATGCGTGCTTCGATCCATGCACGCACAGCACGATCAGCAACTCTTCCACAGCCAAGGAGCAGACCGACTTGCCGTCGACCGACACCGATGCCCGGCGGTCCCATATGTCGGGCCGGTCGAGCCGAAAGGCAAATGCTTCGTGAGCCATCACCCATTGCAGATCGACATACCCGGGAACGTTCTTTTTCACGAAAAGATGATAGGGTTCGTCAGCGTGCGACTGATGAAACGTCTCGCGCGACGCGTCTTGAGGCCGATAGCCCTTCGACCAGAGGACTCGCTGGGCATCGGCGAGACGGCGCTGCGGAACGATGAAATCCAGGTCGCCGAAGTCTCGCAATTCGATGTTGCCGTACGCGACCGCGGCCAACGTTGCGCCTTTGAATGCGATGACCGGAACGCCGTTCTCTTTGAATGCGTCGTACAGAGCGGTGAGTTCCCGAGTGAGGGCCCGATTCGCGAGGGCTTCCGCCTGAGATCGTTGCCGGAGCGCATTCATAGCGAGAGAAGGAACCAGATCCGCGCAGACGCTGCTGAGCGTGCGATGCATCAGCGTCCCCACGCCGTGGAACCATGCCAGATCCAAGACCAGCGGCCAATTGATCTGTCCGCCTGCTGTCTCTCGAATCCGCATGGATACGGATTCCGGTACGGTGGTTCGCGCGCACCAGACCAACAGTCGAGCCTCCGGAGACCAGGCATCACGAGTCGACGCCGCCGGCTGTGACGACGGACGCGGCTGAGGCACATCCTCCATGAGCGGTGTGGTCTCGAGCTTCTCGTCGCCGGGAGCGCGGCAGGTTCCTCCACGGATGTCCGTCATCAGACTCTCCTTTCCGCTGGCAGTGTACGGTCCGCGAAAATATCCCGAAAGGGTCGAAGATAGAGATCACCGACGGTTCGGAATTTATCCACTTCGGGCTCTTGTAAACCGACGGTCACCGGCTCGTTGCCGCTGGGCACGTACAACGTCCCGAAGAGCGAGTCCCAGAAGGCGAATTTGACGCCGAAGTTTTTGTTCCAATGCTTCGCATCGATACTGTGGTGAATCACGTGTTGAGCCGGGCTCAGGACGATCCGGCTCAGCCGGGGACCGAACGAGAACAAAATATGCGAATGGCGCAAGTGAGAACCGACAAGGCCGATAATGCTGATTCCGAAAATCGTGGCGACTTGCAGCGGCGGCCCGACGATATTCTGATAGAAGACCGACGCGAGTCCGATCGCCGGGGCATTGCATAGCGCGAAGCCGATGAGTTCGAGCGGATGCACCCGATAAGCAGTCACCGGCGTGAGTACTTCCGCCGAATGATGGATGCGGTGGATCGACCAGAGCATGGGCACTCTATGGAAGCAGACATGCGTGCAGTAGTTGATCAAATCGCCGAGCATGAGGAAGCCGATAGCCGCTCCGACGGCCGAAGCAGGAGACAACGTGTTCGGCGGCTCCCAGGACATCGATCCCACGATCAGCGCGCTCATGATTTTGCATCCGAACAGATTGATTCCCGTGATGATCGGCACATAGAGCAGGAAGAACAGCACAATATCGATCGCGACGAAGCGACAATCGAGTCGCGTCGAGGGATGCCGGTACAGCCGGCCCGGAAAGGCGAATTCACGGAAAGAGACCGCGTGCATCCGGCCGCTTCTTTTTGTGAGCACAAAGAGGACCCAGACGACGACGAGGCTGGACAGCAGATACGGCCACGCGAATCCGTGCGAAAAATCCGTGAAGATCCGCGGCACTTTCGTCAGAGCCGCCGTAAAACTTTCCCACGATGAAAAAGACGCGAGTGAATACTCCGCCGCTCGCTGAAAGAACCATTGGATCGATTCAAACATTATACGCCTCACGCGCTCTTACGCATCTCCAGCAACGGCGCAATCAGATGAGGCAACTCGAGAATGTCTCGACCGAAATGCAAACGGTAACAATCGACCTGCTGCACCAACCGAGACAGCGCCTGAAATTCGCGTCGCGCCACCGCTTGGTCGTACACCAGCAATCCTTGAGGCATGACCGCTTCAAGGGCCCGGCTCTTCGCAAGCGGCTCGAGACAGCTATGCGGAATATCCGCGACGTGGGGGAACAGCACCATCGCCGGCACGCACGAGGTGCCCAAGGATCCTGGGTACAGATCTTCTGCCTGAAAATTTTTCTTATAAATACCCTGTTTCAGGAGGCCGGGCAGGGCATTGCGCAGTTCTGGAAAGAATTCGATCGTGCGGTCCGTGACGTCGATCTTCATCGGGAAAGCGAGCAACTCCAAGTGCGTCCCGCGATCTCTGAGCAGCGGATAGTCATCGGACAGATACCGAAACCCCGACCGCAAGAGGGACAGGAATGCGGTTGTCTTACCTTGTCCGCTGTAGCCGGGAATCAGCACGCCGCGGCCCCGGTATTCCAGCGCCGTCGCATGGACCGTGAAGAGATCGCGCCGTTTCAAGAGTTCCGTCAAGGCATAATGGAAAAAACTCCGGCACACATCCGGATGCATGGCCGCCGGCTTGATGAAATACCCTTCCACGAGCCCCGACGAACCGTCGATCACCAGCACGCCTTGATCGTGAAAGTCGGCGATGAGCCGGCTTCCGTCCTGGCGTACCTCGCACCGCCAGATGGAGCGCAACGAATCCCCCATCGACGGCCTCGTCCCGGAAAACAACGTCCTGGCTGCCGGGGAAACTGTGACCGGCGCTTCTTCTCGACTCGAAACCTCTTCGAATCGCATGGTGAGCACGCCGCCGCCAGACACCGCGTCTGTATAAAAGTGGCGAAGGAACGTCAGAACCGGCTCCGCGAACGCCTGAGACGATGTGCAATAGCGGACCTCGACTCCATGAATGTCGAACAGATACTCACGCGTGCTCGTTGCCGTGGTCATCTTTTCCCCCATGTGATTCGATTCCATTCCGTTCGCCATGACATCCCGAACGGCTGGCCGATCCTT
>DATFDJ010000166.1:0-4006 GCA_035252115.1 Nitrospira sp.
TCGAAGGAGCCGTTCCGCCATGAAACCACAGATGAACCCCGTGTTGCGCACGTCGCCGCTGAAACCGCTCCCCTCGACCGCTTCGTACGGCGAGATGGAACTCCGCCCCGACATATCCGCGGCGGACAAGGGCGGCCCCCGGATGAGGCCCGACGATCATCTCGTCAGCCTCGGGTCACCCGCCACCATGGAAGCGGAGCAATACCGCACCCTGGGTCTCATGCTCGAGCAGCGCCGCCATGCGGGGCTGTTGCAGGCGGTCGCGATATCCAGCCCGACCGTGGGCGACGGCAAAACGTTGACCGCCATCAACCTGGCCGGCGCGCTGGCCCAGCCATCCGGTGCGCGGGTGCTTTTGATCGACGCCGATTTCAGGAAACCCTCGGTGCCCCTGCAATTGGGCCTGCGGGAGCACAATTTGCCCGGAGTCCGCGATGCGATTCTCGATCCGACGCTGGCGCTCAAGGACATCGTCCGGAAGCTGCCGGCGTGGAATCTCTCCCTCGCCGTGGCGGGCCGATCCGAAATCATGCCGCACGAAATATTCAAATCGAGCCGCTTCACGGAACTGCTCGACGAAGCGCGCCGCGAGTACGAGTGGATCGTGATGGACACCGCTCCATTGGTGCTCGCGCCCGACTGTCTGATGCTCGGCCGCACCGTCGACGGCTTCGTCATGGTCGTTCGCGCGCATAAGACGTCCCGTGAAGAAGTGGCGGAGGCCTTGAACATTCTCGGGCCCTCGAAGCTGCTCGGTCTCGTCTTCAACGACGACGACCGGCTCATCTATTCGTACGGGTACGGCCACTACTACGCGTCCGCGCAATCACGCTAAGGAGAGCCCCGGCGAAAGGCCGCGGCTCAAACTGCCATGCGACGATGGATCTCGTGTTGTTCCCTGTCGAGTCTCCTGGTCGTCATGTCCGCGATCGCGACATTCACCGGTCTCGCCGCATCGGGCACCGCACGATGGTCCGGACTCCTCGGAACGGCGGTCGTCTTGGTGCTGGGCAATCGGACCATCGCCACGCGCAGGACGGCGCGCCGCGGCCGGTTCGTCGAAAACGTGCTCGTGCTGGGGGAAACGGACCTGGCGCGCGCTCTGATCGCCGAATTGCAGCGGTGCCGGCGTTATCGCGTGTTGGATTTGTCCGAACCCGGCGAATTGGGCCGGGTCTATAAGAACGGAATCCCGTTCCTCGGGTCCTTGGAACGCGGGCTGCGGGTCGTCCCGAAACCGCATCGCATCGTCGTCGCGCTCGGAGAGCGGCGGGGCCGCATGCCGGTGGATGCGCTGCTGGACGCCAAGCGACGGGGCATCGCGATCGAGGACGCCGTGCATTTTTATGAGCGGGTCACGGGACGACTGGCGCTCGACCGGCTCCATCCGAGTCATCTCATTTTTTCGCCGGAGCTCCGTCGCCTGTCCTTCTATGGCGCGCTCCAGCGCGGCTTGAGCGTGGCGGTATCCGCGATCGGGCTGCTCCTCACCGCGCCGGTTCTTGCGCTCATCGCGTTGCTGATCAAATGGGACTCTCCGGGTCCCGCCTTTTTCGTTCAAGAACGGATCGGCAAGGACGGGAAGCCGTTTCCCTTGATCAAGTTCCGTACCATGCGGCCTGTACCCCACAGTCCGTCCGAATGGGTGCGGGACAACGGCACTCGCATCACGCGCATCGGCCGCTGGCTGCGAAAATTTCGGCTTGACGAGTTGCCGCAACTCATCAATGTGCTCTGCGGGCACATGAACTTGGTGGGCCCGCGCCCTCATCCTGCCTCGAACTACGCCCTGTTCCTGGATCGGATTCCCTTCTATGCGTTTCGCACGATGGTGTGTCCGGGGATCACCGGGTGGGCGCAGGTCCGGTACGGCTACGCCAACGACCTCGAAGAGGAAATCGAAAAAATGCGGTACGACCTCTACTACATCAAATACCACTCGTTTCGGCTCGATCTGGAAATTCTATTGCGCACCGTCGCAGTCGTGATGCTCGGCAGGGAGGCGAGGACTTCCACCGCCGTCCCGGTCTCCGGAACGAGATTCGAAGCACCGGAGCAACGGGAGCACGCAGCGTAACGAGAACGCGCGTGAAGGGAGCTAATAGCTGATGGCTGATAGCTGATGGCCGGAAAAAGCGGATTCCCTCGGATACTCGCTATCCGCCATCGGCCATCTGCCATCGGCTCTTGTCATCATGGCGCATGAGCTTCAGCTTGAATGGTGGCGGCCACAGGCCGCCACCGACCCGGTGCAGAGGGACCGCACGGGCCCCCCGGACGGATACGCCGCCCTGCCGTTCTGGTCGTTGATGGCCTTTACCGGCGTCCTGCTGTTCTCGCCCCAGAATTATGTGCAGGGTTTGTCTTCGCTGCGTCCGGCTCTGCTCGTCATGGCAATCGGCATCCTGTCCTTCGTCGCAGACAGATGGTCCCGACGTCTCCCGCTGATTCAATGGAACCGGGAAGTGAAACTGGTTGCCGCGCTCCTCGCCCTGGCCGGCTTCACGGTCCCGCTGTCCGTCTGGCCCGGCGGCAGCCTGTCGGTCGTGACCGACTATATGAAGACGGTGGCCGTCTTCATCCTGCTGGGTCACGTCGTGACGACGACCGCGCGCCTGCGGCAGACCGCCTGGCTCCTCACCGCGATGGCGGTGGGGCTGGGCCTTTTTGCCGTCTACCACTTTGCCACCGGCACCATGATCGATCAGGGGATGAATCAGGATCGTGTCGTCGGCAACGAAGGGGCTCTGACGAAAAATCCGAACGATCTGGCGCTGATGATCAACCTCTTGCTGCCGCTGACCGTCGGCCTGTTCCTTTCCAGCGAGGCGGCGTGGCAACGGACCGTCCTGTTGTTCGCGATCGCGATGGAAGCCTTGACGGTCGTGTTGACCTATTCGCGTGGCGGCGCCCTGACACTGGGCGTCATTTTCCTGGTCTATCTTTGGAAACTCCGCCGCAGGCCGGAGCGCACATGGATGTACGGACTGGTCGTGGCGGCCATCATGGCGCTCCCGTTCCTGCCGTCTTCGTATTTCGCGCGGATGAGCACGATCACCGATATGCAGGCGGACCGGACCGGCTCCTCACAGGAACGCTGGACGGATATGGTGATCGCCGGTAAGACCGTTCTGGCCAATCCCCTCATCGGCGCCGGCATGGGGATGAACTCGGTGGCGATGAGAGAGGCGCGGGGCGGCGGATGGTTGCCCGTACACAACGTCTATCTGGAACATGCGCTCGATTTAGGTGTGGCGGGCCTCCTGATTTTTCTCGCATTGCTGACCTCATGCGTGGGCGCCGTCTCGCAGGTTCAACGGAGCAACGTGCCTCGCTCGCTCTATGCGCTGGCGCAGGGCCTCGAAGTCAGCCTCATCGCCTACGCCGTCGCAGCGATGTTCCATCCCGTCAGCTACCACTACTATTTCTACTATATTGCCGGCCTGGCCGTTGCGGCCCGGTCGATCGCGGCCGCGCAATCCCGCACGACGGTCGAGACCTAACGATTGCGTCCCTCGTTCGCTTTGATGTTTCAGTTTTGTGTTTCGGGTTCCGAGCAACCGCAACTTGAAACACGCAACGCGAAACTCTTGTACTGTAAGACATGGCCTCCGAGTTGTTGTCCGAGGACAAGTCCGGTGAGCGGGTGAGGATGATGGTCGCGGCCCCGGAGACGCGGGAGACCGGGAGCCGCGACGAACCGATCCGGCTGTTGAAGTTTTTGGCCTATCTGGCGATCGGAGGGACCGAACGGCAAATTTTGAATCTGGCGACCGGCTTGGACCGTCGCCGGTTTGCCCTGCATCTTTCGTACTTCGGGCGTATTGAAGAACAGGTCGCCACGGATCTGAGTCACGCCGCGATCCAAGAGTACAGGATCGGAAAACTGTACGGCATTCGCGCCATGAGGCAGGGCGTCCGGCTGGCTTCGTATCTAAAGCGCCACCGCATCGATATCGTGCACGCGTACAATTTTTACGCCAACGTGTTCGCCGTGCCGGCCGCC
>DATFDJ010000167.1:0-73104 GCA_035252115.1 Nitrospira sp.
TTCCTTGTGCAGGACCGGCGTGCCGTTCTGAACGTATTCTCATGCCGCGACATGCGCGAAGTGCTTGTCGTCGCGAACCGGTTCGCCGTCCACCGTCTGATGCTCCTCACGGAAATGAGCGCCGCAGGATTCTTCGCGGTGCAGCGCGTCGTGGCAGAGCAGCTCGGCCAAGTCCAGAAAATCGGCCACTCTCCCGGCATATTCCAACGCCTGATTGAACGATTCGCCGCTCCCCGGTACGGCGACCTCCCGCCAAAAGTCGTGGCGGAGGGGGGCAATCGTTTGCAGGGCGTGCCTAAGGCCTGCGCGGTTCCGCGCCATGCCGCAGGCGTTCCACATGATGCGTCCGAGCGCCCGGTGGAAGGAGTTCGCGGTACGGCGGCCGCGTCCTTGCAGCAGCCGTTCGATTCGGATCCTCACCCGCTCGACCGCCGCCTGCACGTCCGGATGGCTCCGTGGAATCGGCCCGCTCTTGGTAGTGGCCAGATAATGGCCGATCGTATACGGAAGGATGAAGTAGCCGTCGGCGAGTCCCTGCATCAACGAACTGGCGCCGAGTCGATTCGCGCCGTGATCCGCAAAATTGGCCTCGCCGATCACGAACAGTCCGGGAATCGTGCTCATCAAATTGTAATCGACCCACAGACCGCCCATCGTATAGTGCGGCGCCGGATAAATCCGCATCGGCACCTTATAGGCGTCCTCGCCGGTGATCCGTCGATACATATCGAAGAGGTTTCCATACCGCTCCTGGACGAATCCGCGTCCCTCGCGCGCGATGATATCCGCGAAGTCCAGATACACACCGTGTCCGACCGGGCCCACCCCTCGCCCCTCGTCGCAGACGGCCTTCACCGCGCGGGATGCCACGTCACGCGGAACGAGGTTTCCGAAGCGCGGGTAGCGCCGCTCCAGAAAATAATCGCGCCCGGCGTCGGGAATCTGATCCGGGGCCCGGCGGTCGGCAGGTTCCTTGGGCACCCAGATGCGTCCGTCGTTGCGGAGCGATTCGGACATGAGCGTGAGCTTCGCCTGGTATTCGTCGCTGGGCGGAATGGCGGTGGGATGGATTTGCGTGAAGCACGGATTGGCGAAGGCGGCTCCCTGCCTCCAGGCTCGGTAGGTCGCCGTGACGTTGCTCCCCGTCGCATTGGTGGATAAATAGAAAATATTGCTGTACCCGCCGGTCGCCAGCACCACCGCTTGGGCGGTATACACCTCGAGCGCTCCTGACACCAAGTCCCGCACGACGATGCCGCGGGCATGACCGTCGATGACAACGAGGTCCAGCATCTCCGTCCGCGGGTGCATGGTGACCTGACCCCGCTCGATCTGCCAGCAGAGCGCGGAATAGGCGCCGAGCAGCAACTGCTGTCCCGTCTGCCCGCGGCAATAAAAGGTGCGCGACACCTGCACTCCGCCGAACGAGCGGTTCGCCAACTGCCCGCCGTATTCACGGGCGAACGGCACGCCGAGGGCGACGCATTGATCGACGATTTGCGTGCTGACCTGCGCCAAGCGATAGACGTTCGCTTCACGGGAGCGGAAATCGCCGCCTTTGATCGTGTCATAGAACAGCCGAGCGATACTGTCTCCGTCGTCCTGATAATTCTTCGCCGCGTTGATCCCGCCCTGCGCCGCAATACTGTGGGCCCGGCGTGGACTGTCGTGAAAGCAAAAACACTCGACGTGGTAGCCGAGTTGTCCGAGCGTGGAAGCGGCGCTGGCCCCAGCCAAGCCCGTTCCGACGACGATGATGCGCAGATGTTGCTTGTTGTTGGGGCTGACGAGTTTCTCGGTAAATCGGTGCCGGTCCCACTTGGTCTCCAACGGTCCGGCCGGCACTCTCGAATCCAGCCGGATCATGCCCGAAGCACTCCGAATGCAATGGCGAGGATGATAGCGATGTTGCCTCCAACCACGATCCCGGCCACTAGCGGCCCGGCCGACCGGAAGAAGCGGTTGAACAACGGATGCTCAAATCCCCAGGTCTGAAACATGCTCGAGACGCCATGGCTCAGATGCAGAGCCAAGGCCGCCTGTCCGACGACGTAGACGATCACGATCCATGGAGTTTGAAACGCATGGATGACCCGCCCATACACGTCGCGATGCCCCCGCAGGTCGGGCCGATCGAGGAACGACGTGTCGATGACACCCGCGGTGAGGTGCAAGAGGTGAAACACGATAAACAGCAAGAGAAGCGTTCCACTCAGTGCCATCGTGCGTGAAGCGAGCGATGCCTTGCGATACTCCCGCCTGGCGTAGGACACGGGCCGGGCCCGGCGATTCCCAATCGCCAACTGGAGCGTCATTCCCACGTGAAGCGCCGCCATGACGAACAGTCCGATGCGTGCCGACCAGAGCAGGAGGGGAAGTTCCCGCAGAAACGCGGCATAGGAATTCAAGGCATCCCGTCCCTGAAACACTTGCAGGTTGCCGAGCATGTGGAAGATCACGAAGGCGGTCAGCACGAAGCCGGTCAACGCCGCAACAATCTTGCTGCCGAGCGAGGTGACGGCAAATGGGCGTGTCATGCCGGCTTCGCGAACGCCGTCCATCCTCTTATCCACTGATCCTCAGCCGAGACACCGTATACCAGCGGTCGTCCCGTTTCCCTTCGATCGCCAGATAGACGGCGGGAGAATGTCCCATTTCATCCAGAATCGCCACGTCGAGCTCGTATGTCCCGACCGGCGCTCCCCCGGGGACCGTCACGGCATCGACCACGCGCGAAGGAAGACCGGGCAGCCAATGCCTGAGTTGTGCAGAGCTGGTCCATTGCGCCACCACCCGATCGTCGGCGGATCTCAGCCGGTAGGCCAATGGTCGAGCATGGTACATCGGAGCGACGCCGATATTGTCCCACAGAGAAGAAAGAACCAATGTTCCCCCCGCCGGGACCTCGAAACCGTGACTCAGTTCCCGAAGCACGAACCGATATCCGATTTTCTTCAGGAATTGATCGATGCGCGGGCGCCAGGATGGGGGAACCGGAGACGATTTACCGTTGAGCACGGAGACATGCCACTCCAGTCCCTTCCGTAGAATTAGATCGATGTCAAAATGCTTGTCGTGCCAATCCCGCATGACGCCGCAGACTTCAAACTGTACGGGCCCGTGTTTCCATGCATTGGCAATGGCGGGGTCTTGCAAGACGGGAGCGTAAGCATGGTCCATGTGATTCCAGGTCTCACTAAAATAGCCGTAGTCTCCGAAACAGTCTGCGCGCCAACCGGCGCCCTTGGACACCGCATACTTGAGCTGGCCGCCGTGCAGCATGACGAGCGGTCGGCCGGAGAAATAGGCGAAGTACCAGTCGGTAATTTTGATTTGATTCTCCTCCGTCGGAAACAGCCGTCGGCACTCTGCCTCCATTCCCTGACAGCAAGCCCGGTTCCATTCTCCCCAGCAGCCGATCGATCCGATATCGACATGGTCGATGTCCGGTGAGTTTCCATATCGCGCACCGAACGCCCGGAGAAATTTTTCGTGATATTCAAGGAAGAGCGGATCGTTGTAGTCGGGAAATGTGCCGCCTTGCACAGGAACGCTGTCTACTCCTTTATCCAGCAACCATTGCGGCGACCCCTTCCGATATTCGGTCATGATCCGAAACGCCAGTGTTTCCCCCTTCGCTCGCGCCTCTTCGATGACCCGATCCACGACATCGAAGTTATAGGCTCCTTCAGCCGGCTCGAGATCCGCCCAAGACCAGCGGAAATAGGCGACCGTCGAGCTGGGATATTCACCGGGCGACGGAGGGTCGTCGAACCCGAAATGGAAATCGGCAAATCCCATACCGGGGTTGTTGAGAAGATCGTCGATCTCCACAGGTGTGACGGTGAGGAGGGACGTGGAAGGGGGCGTACCGGTAATAAGGTCCTGAGCCGCTGCGACATTGGGCTGGGAAGCCATTCCGAGAATCAGACACGAGAACCAGATCGCAATGTGTACTTTCGTTCGCGTTCTCTCCATCGCGTCATTCATTGTATGTGTTGCTTCGGGCAATTTCCAAGGTTCGGCGGATCAACCTGTCCTCGGTTTCGCAGCGGCCCGACCGGCGAGGTGCCCGTAGCCCAGGCCCACTGAAAGTTGAATCCTCCGATGCGACCGTCGGAATCCAGTATTTCGCCCACGAGATACAAGCCCGGCACAATCCTGGATTCCATGGTTCGAAAGTCAACTTCTTCCAACGGCACGCCGCCGGCTGTCACCTCGGCATGATTCCAGCCCCGGTCGCGCTCCACCGGAAAACGGAATTTCGCCAGTAGGTCAAGCAGCCCTTGTCTGGTCCGGCGTGGGCATTGGCCCATCGCGAGCCTCGGATCGCAGCCGAGATGCGAGCACACGAGGGTCGCAAACCGATCGGGCAGCCACTGAGCGAGCGTGTTCGCGACCGTTTTTCTCGGCGCGTGGGACGCTTCGGCATCGAACCGACTCAAGAGCTCCTCACGATCCCAAGCAGGAAAGAAATTCCCGAACAGTTCTGCGGGCTGATTCTTGAGCCTGGCCATCGTCCAAAAGCGGCTGGCATCCATCACGACGGGGCCGCTGATGCCGGCATGGGTCCACAGTAAGCTTCTGTGCGCCGGTCGACCATCCGGTTCTCGACGACGGTAGTCAGTTCGACCTCCTGTGAAATGCCGGCCAATTGCGTGTGGAATGCCGCTTCGTTCAAGATGAGAGGCACCAATGCCGGACTCGTCGCGCCGACCCTATGGCCCAACCGCCTCGCCAACTCATAGCCGGTTCCATTGCTTCCCGACTTCGGCAAGGATTGTCCTCCGGTTGCCAGGACAACCCGTTTCGCCGCCGAGGATCCTCGCCCATGATGGACGAGAAAGCTGTCGCTGTGCGATTGGTATTCGATGGCCGTGACGCGATGATTGACGCGAATATCCACGCCGAGTTTTCGGCAGCGATCGACCAGGGCATCCAAGACCGTACGAGCCTTGTCCGTGATGGGAAACAACTTTCCGGTGGGCTCTCGCTTCAGCTCAACGCCTAACGAGTTGAACCAGTCGGCTGTCTGTTGGACCGGGAATGCCGCCAAAATATTCTTAATGATGCGGCGATTCCCAAAGAAGTCACGGGCGGTCACCTCCACATGCGTGACATTGCATCGTCCTCCGCCGGATACAAGAATCTTCGCGCCGATCGCTTTTTCACCGTCGAGAAGCACGATACGTCGAATGGATTCACTCGGTTGTTCCGCGGCGAAAATGGCGGTCGCCAGACCCGCTGCACCGGCACCGATGATGGCAAGATCGATTGGTTCTTCCATAAAAAGCGCGTAGCCGGATACCAGGATAATGCGGGATGAATGGCACTGTAGCGTGACTGGTGCAACTTTGACTATAGGAGCCGCTTAGAATGATTTAGAGGGAGTTAGACAGGAGCGAGGGGGCCCAGCCATACAGATTTAGAAATTGATGGTCGCGACAATCGTGTCCGTATAGCTACCGGTGCTGACATCTTGGCTCGGCGGGATACGGCCGAACACGGTGATATTGACCGTCCGGTTATTTAGCATCAATGTATTGTACGTTTGGGTCCCACTCGTGCCGTCCCCCCAAATCTGCACTCCCGCGGAATCGAGATAGAGATTATAGTTCAACTTATCGGCTCCATGGATCATGGTCCGCGGCTGAAAGCTTCCGCCGAGTCCGGGATTGAGAAAAACGGATACAGGACTCACGCCTGCACCGATGCCGGTACATCGGATACTCACGTTTCCGGTGGAGGTCAAGACGGCAGCGGAGAAGACGTTGTAGGATCCGAAGGACACACCGACCGTGGAAATGTTGCAGTCGACCGCAGCGCGCACGGGAGTCGGCGCGGCAAACATCAGAGCAGAAACGAGTATCAGCAGCTTCCACTGTTTCATCTCGATCATGGCCCCATCGAAGCCCCGTCTCTGCAATGAACTTCACCCAGCTTCAGGATCGGATCGGGAGACTCGGGTACCTCCAAGATAAACCAGCAGGTCCTGCCCTCATCTTCGATAGTCGCATCGTACGAGCCCGGCGGGATGTTTTCGAGATAAAACTCTCCCTGTTTCCCGATCGGAGACTCGAATGTTTGTTCTTTGGCGGTTACCGTCAGTTGACCGAAGGCAGGCACCGACCGTTTTTCGCCTCGATCGATCGTCAATGTTCCCGTCACGATCTGGAGGCGGGCGACCGGGAAGACGACCAGCGCGCCGCCACGGAACGGCGGAGCCACGGTCCTCTCGGTCGCATCGACCCGGTAGTCGATCGGAATGTCTTGATCATTGATGCTCACGCGGTTTCCGTAATAGGCCAACACGTTGTTCGGTACGACGACCTCGCCGCGGCGATCGGTCACGCCGATCTCCTGGTTGTTGATATAGCCTCGCACCCCGGAGGTCCCGGGCGTCCGAATCACGACGAAGCCGTCGTCGACCACGCGAGTCGCGTGGACGGAACCTCCGATCGCAATGACTCCCCCGCTCATCGTAAGAACCGGACGTTTCACCGACGAATCGTAGAGTGCCTCGTAGCGACCATATTGACCTTGATATTGGAACTGGCCGAGACCATGGGAATTGGGTCCGCCTGTCCCTTCCACCTGATAGCCGTAGCCCGGACCAACCGGCAGAGATTTCTGCACGCGGAGGCCTTCCAGGTTCGTCTCCAATCCCTGACTTCGCTGTTTCTCGGCGAACACATAACCTGTCGTGTTATTGCCGAAAAAGTAGCTTAGTCCTACGAAAAAGTCGTAGGTCCCCCTCGAATGTTCCTGCCCCGACCAACTGTTCGAGGTGAACAACGTCCAGTTGCTTGACAGGCGAACATTGCCCGAGGCTCCAAGCCGGTTCACCGTGCCGGTATCGCGGAATTGCGATTGTGTCGCCTCCAGGTTGATATTGACTTTGGTTCCAATCGGAACACCAATGAAGGCGGTGGTTTCCACCTTCGCTCGATCGGCCGAGGAGGGTACACTCACTGTCGCGTATTGATTGCTGATGGTCTTCAGACTTGCCCCGATACTGAACCATCGCTGGAGATAACTGTAGATGATGGAAGCGGCCGACCCGGATGCTCCTGCGTCCGTGCTGCCGGCCACAGATACGTCCATCTCGCCGAGGAGTGATTTGGCAGTCAGGCGAAGACTGCCGTTTGCCACTCGATTGTTGCCCTCAAACGCGACACCTGGCGTGAGATTGTTCGTGACGCCAAGACGATATCGCCCGAACATGACAGGAGAATCGTAGTCCCAGCTCGCCCCTGTGACATTCTGTCTCTGGAATCCGGCGTTCAAACCATACTCACTCACCCCCTCCTTCAGCACTCTGGTCGACAAATAGAACGGTGAGACGATCTCCGTCTCCCGGCCGAAGATATCACGGACCACGACACGGTTGGTCCGGTAGCCGTTTGAAACAGGAAGATTGCTCAGTTCGAACTGCCCTGGAGCGATGGTTTCTTGCCGCAACAAACCCCCGTCCGAATAGACATTCACCGTCGAGGGAACAAGAGCCGTACCGGATAACACCGGCCGCGGGAAGAAATAATAGTAGGGATCCAGCGTGAAATTCCGTTCCACGTTGACACCGGCGAGAAAGGCACTGCCCCCGAGGAGCCCATTGTTGACGAAGTTGTCTCCCATGATCCATCTCGTCAGGCGCTCGCGGTCGTTGATCGTCAGACTCGAAAGCCCGCGCACGACGTGTCCGTCTTCAGTGCGGTTTATCGTACTGCTCAAGAGATGTCCGGCAATGCTGAGGCCCGCTTCGCCGAAAGCGTTGTATTGACTGAATCCCGTCGTCTGCGCCGCATAGTTGAGGAAAAAACTGGTGTCCTGACTGTAGATCGTTCCCGCCGGAGACGTCGGCGAAAGATTGAGTTTTGTCGTGCCCTGGAGGGCGGCCTGCCCGGTGATCCGAATGGCGAGGTCTTTTTCGTCCAATACATAACTGATGCCGGGCATGAGGGACACCAGCGAGGTATAGCTCTCTTTACCCATGAATTCCTGCCGGCCTCGGCTCACGTCGATGCCGGCCGACTTGAGGTCGGAGGAGCGCACGAGGATATCGTCCGAACGACGCAAGGTCAGAACTTCTCCCTTATCGACCTCGTTGACGAAGAGTTGGAGGACCGCCCGGTCTCCCGACTGGGGCCAGGCATCGGTCGGCGAGTGGAAGAGAAGACATCCAGCCAGCACGATCGAGGCACACGCAGCGATGAAGTCATGGGGCAGCGACGTCGCGTGCCGTCTTGAGCCGAAAATCCACATTCGTCATACCGTCTGATCGCACGCACATTCGTTGCCCTCCGGCTCAACGACCGCATCCCTCGGCGCCCACATCGGCTCGTGCTTTTAAAGGTCCGGCCTCGCTTTGTGCCTCCACCGTGACGGTTTTGAGATTCCGGCAATCTGCGGAAGACAGGCGGATGTCGTACCGCCGTGAGGTATTGGTCAGGACATACCAGCCCTCGATGCCCTGCTTGACGATCGGCTCGCCTGATGTCCCAACGCCTACGAGTTCGATATGCTGTACGGAGAAATGCGCATTGCCGGTGTTTTTCACGTCGAAGGAAGCGGTTCCGTTGCGCAGCGTCAGATTCACGATTTCTCCGCTCACCGTCTTCTTATTGAGAGGCTCGAGGAAAACGGGGATGGTCATGCGGGTCAAAACGCGAATCACGCCGCCTTCCGTCTCTTCCGGCTTGGCCGGCGGAAGTTCTTCGACCACGATACGATAGGTTTTTTCCGTCACCCCGCGCGGCGTCACTGCACCGAGCCTGATCTTTCTTTTTTCTCCCGGCTCGACGGTGAGGAGAGGTGGGAAGAGGACTACATCGTCGGTGGCACTCAGGAGGATTTCGCCGGCAGGGCTTTGGTCCCAAGCAGACACGGACAGTTGAAGCCGCAACGGTTCGGGGGACTGGTTGGTGATTTCGAGCAGTGCGCTGGACGATTTTCCCGAAAGAACGATTTTCAGCGGAGACACATTGAAACTGCTTGTCCTGCCCTCTTCAGGATTAGAGAGAGACAGGACAAGCCCGCACGCGAACATCACCCAGAACGGCGGACGCACTCCGGAGGCCTAGAAGTTGACGGTCGCCGTGACCGTATCTGTGTAGCTGCCGACCGTGCTGCCCTGTCCAGCCGGAATACGTCCGTAAACGGTGAACGACCGGGGATTCTTGTTGGGTGCGGCGGGAGGTACGAATCCGTTCCCGGGATTCCCTACACCCCAGACCGTGGTGCGGGTGGTGTCCTTGTATAGTTCGTAGCTTAAATAATCCGGCCCTGCCGTAGCCATGGCGCGTGTGGTTCCGACTGCATTCGCAGCATTGGCGCCGGGGCTGAGATCGATCCAGGTGCTCGCACCCTTAGTGCAGGTAATCGTTACCGTTCCGGTCACATCGAGCGGGGTGCTGGCATTCGCCGTAATCGGATCGTAATTGCCAAAATTCATGTTCACGGTCGAAATGGAACAGGTGGCGACGACCGTCGCGGTCACCGTGAAGTTGGAGGCAGCGGATCCGGCAAACACCGGTTGCGTCGATAAGCAGAGCATCACTGCCGAGACTCCAACGATCCAGAGTTGCTTCTTCGCTTGCCCCATGGTTCCCCTCCAGTTAAGTCTTAATAGGGTCATCTGTACTCAACGGAGGTAGACAGCAAGAAATGCAGCAGCGCATTTGTGCCGGTTGTTCTGTGTCTCAAGCCATTGATAATCAATATTCCTTTTTTCTTTCCTTCTGCAGTGCCGCTGAAGCAGCGTCAATTTTCTGACAAGAAACGGATCAGCGAATGACAAAAATTGTCAAAACGTAGCTGAACGGACGCGAATGGACGCGGTTGCTATCTACGGAACAAGAAGGGAGAACTGCGTTTATCGTTGCTTTCGAACGATACGCGGAAGGGAGGAATCAGAATTAGGACCTAGAAATTCACAATGGCTACAACGGTATCGCTGTAGTTGCCGGTCATGACATCTTGGGCAGGAAAAATTCGGCCAAAAATCAGAAACGTACGAGGGCTACTATCAGGGGCGGCGGGTGGCACGAAGATATTTTGCCCTGCCGTCCCCCACAGAGTGGCACGGTAGACATCTTGATACAGATCATAACTGAGATACTCATCGGCCGAGGCATGCTTCATGGCTCTCGTAGTCCCTCGAGCCTTTTCTCCATATTGTCCTCGGTCCAGCGCAATCGTCGTCGCCATTCCCTTGCTGCACGTGATCGTCACGGTGCTGTTCACATCCAACGGTTGCTTCGCATTGGTCGTCAAAGGGTTGTAATGACCGAACGTCGCTGGCGTTGTTTGGATGGTGCATGTCGGATCCAAGGTCGCGGTCACTCGAAATGCTGAAGAGGCCGACCCGGCTAAAGCCAATGTGAGGACGGCCAAGAGACAGATATTAAAAAGTAAGGAACAACTACGTGCGTCCATTCCAGACTTTCATCCCGTCGGATTTTAATGCCGCGATGGAGTCTTATCCCTGGATGGAGCCTGTCGATGCAACCCCACTAAGGAAGGGGAAATGGATCATGGTCATTAGAGCGTTCTAACTGCTCCTTAACATTTCCTTAACCTTTGCTTGCTACAGTGCGCCCCGAAGAAATGCACTACAGCAGGAGGTGGGTACATGACTTGTCAAAAGTGTAAGGGTCTCATGATTGAGGAGTGGCGACCTGATTTCTCCACGGAAGTTTCCGTGCATCGTTGTATCAATTGTGGCCTAGTGCTGGACCCACTGATCGCGAAAAATCGGTCGTTGAAAGCTCGGGGGAAGAATCCGGTCTTGGATGCGGCCTAGTTGGGTTCTGACGTTCAGCCGACGTGGTACATCACCCGCTCAGGCTGAACTGGACAGGTGTGGATGCCGCGCGCGCAGAGGGATCGAGCGGTTCTTATAGCTGAATAGACTGTAGCTCGCTCGCTGGGGCCCGGCATCTGCCTCTGCCTGCTTAGAGAAGAGATTTCTCCTATCGCGCCACACGCCGCGACCTGCCTTCGTTTAGGTTTCCGTCGATTAGATTCTCGGACTCTCACAGCCTCTGTGGACCGGACATATTTCTTACAGTCCCAACAGAGCGTTATCGCCAGCGCGGTGGTTCGACCATGATCCGCACCTTCGATCCCCGGCGATCGGGCTCAACCTTCAACGTGCACAAGCGCCGTCGACGTGAAACGATACCCAACAACAGTTTTCTCGAGCGCCACCTCACCAACTGGACCTATTCAACCCGCACCAGCCGCTTTTCGCTTCGTGTGGGAATGCCCTACACCTCGTCCGC
Source organism: Nitrospira sp. (assembly GCA_035252115.1). Lineage (GTDB taxonomy): Bacteria > Nitrospirota > Nitrospiria > Nitrospirales > Nitrospiraceae > Nitrospira_C. The sequence continues at coordinate 11,283 of DATFDJ010000167.1, forward strand.
GCAAACGTGATGGAATTGCTTGCGGGAATCGCCTTGGAGCATCCTTACGTGCTCCGCACACAGCAGCCGCAGGTGTTACTGGAAGAATTCGGCTCGCAGGCGCGGATTTTTACGCTGAACTACTGGCTGGAAATCAGGCCGGACATCGATTCAAGCGAGGTCGCGAATGCGCTGCGGTTCGCCATCGAGCGGAACTCCCCGAAGCGGGTTTGAACATTTTACTGGCCGCCTAGTTGCCCATGTCTTCAAGCGACCGCATCGCGCTGCCGCACCCAGATGACTTTCCCACCGAAGGAACGCGCGCCGGTCGACTCGTTCATACGGCGTTGAGTATTGCGGTTCATCAGGATGAGCGGATCGACAATTTCGCCGCAATTGAGACACAACCAGCCATCATACTGCCACCATCCGCTCGACTCCCTGCGGTTCACAAAGTGAAACCAGAGCCGGAATCCGCCGCAACGCTCACATTTCATGTCGCGCCTCCTCTTCAGAGCGTGGAGTCGGTGGCTATGGCCACACGTGAGGATCTAGATACTTCTTGTGCCTGGGCCCTTATTGGAATGCTGTTATCGGATCAGCGCGGTCCTGACGTCGGCGTCCGTTCAAGGAACACGCTTTCGCATTTCCGTCGGAACAATTCCATGTCGAAGGGCTTGACCAAATATTCCTTGGCACCCAATTTCAAAGCCTGTCGCAGCTTGCTCATGTGGTGTGAATGGGACATCACCATCACCGGCACGGACGGAAACCGTTCCCGCATCTCCTGCAACACGGCCAGCCCGCCTAGAATCGGCATTTGCAATTCCACCAGCATTCCATGAAAGGGCGCGCTGTCCCAATCGCGGAAGATCCGTGAAAGGCCTGAAAACCCGTTATCTTCGGCCGCGACGTCGAAGCCCCAGTAACTGAGGCGGTCACACAACACGTTGCGTGCATCGTCCTCGTGATCGACTACTAAGATGCGCCGCCGCAAAGACCCGTCGTCCATAGTTCGCGATGTTTCCTTCCTGCTCACCGTTCCGTGACGCACGTAAGAGATTCCTGGAACAGCGACCCTGTCCATTCAATCCATCAGGACTCACCGCGGCCTTCCGGTATCCGTCCCACGCAGACCGAAAAACGCCGTTTTCGACGGTTCCCCCACAAGGAGGAGCTGTGCGCTGCACGATGGCGAAGGATGGTCGTATCGCTCACGTCACCGCAAAGAATGCAGCGATATCCCAGGAACGACATCGCGCCACTGCCCGATTCGTAATCGACGAAAACTTCTTCAACGGCCAGGCTTTGGCATCGAGGACAATTCATCGCATTCCTTCCCTTTCTCGGACGGTCCACCGGATCACGCGATCCGTTGCGCCGGCCTATCGATTTGTCCATTCCCTCTGAGCCATGACGAAGCCCAGTGCTCCGTATTCCTGGTCTCCCTGTCGGTCTTCCATAATTGCCTGATGACGGCCTGGATGGTGGAAAAGAGATCTCGATCGCACCCTTTAATCACATAACCGGACGCTCCGGCGGCAAACGCGGCTGCCATGACATCCGGCTGGCCGTACGAGCCGTAGAGAATAAGCCGGCATTCCGGGCAAAGCCTGTGAAGTTCGCGAACCGTTTCGATCCCATTCGCAACCGGCATATCCACGTCAAGAAGGGCGAGATCTGGACGCAATGCCTGCGCACCGGCGACGGCGGCCTGGCCATCCTCCGCCTCCCCCACCACATGGTAGGCCGGCTCGAGAATTGCGCGGAGTGTGGAGCGGACTTCCACTCGGTCATCGACGAGCAGAATACGTAAACGTTTCATCGCGTCACCTCCCATTATGGCAGGAGTGTGAGAATACGCCGCCTGCGAGTGGAGCACGACCGCAAGACTACCGGGCGACCGAGGGGAAATTACCGGCTCTTCGCCGTTTCTCTACGAAGAGAAGGGCGCAGAGCGAGGCCGAAGAGAGGGCGGCACGCTGACGAGCCCGTGCGACACGGCATACGTGACGAGGTCAGCGGTGGTGTGGAGATCCAAGAGCTCCATGATTTTCGCTTTGTGAAATTCGACGGTGCGATGCGAGACCTTCAATTGGCTTCCGATTTCCTTGGCGGAAAACCCCTCCGCGACCAATTGAAGAATCTCGCGCTGTCGCGAGGTCAAATCATCGACAGTCTGAAGCGCGGGCTGTCCCGATGTCACGAATGCGGAAATGACATCCTTGGTGACGAGAGGCGTCACGTAGTAGTCGCCGTTCATGACGGACTGCATGGCTTGCACCAATTCCTTCGCCGCGGACCGTTTCAACAGATATCCGGACGCGCCGGCACGGAACGCCTCGTTGACATATGCGGCGTCGGCATGCATCGTGACAAAGACCAGCTTCGCTTCGGGAAGCAGTTTCTTCAGTTTCTTCCCGGCGTCGATCCCGTTCAGCCGCGGCATCGAAATGTCCAAGAACACGATGTCGGGACGCAGTCGGCCCGCCATCTCGACGAGCGTTCGGCCGTCTTCTGCGGTCCCGACCAACTCGCAGTGATCTTCCAACAGTTTCGTAAATCCCTCGAGCACGAGGGTATGATCATCGGCCAGCAGGACTCGTGGTTTCTTCATCACGCACTCCGGGTAGTGGAATGTGGACGGAGATGCGGGTCCCCTGTCCAATTTGCGAGCGGATATCCAGACGCCCGCGGACCGAGCGGACCCGTTCCCGCATGTTGATTAACCCTAAACCCATCGGCCGGGCCTCTAATCGTTCGGGGTCGAAGCCGACCCCGCTGTCGTGTATGGACAGCATGACGCCACGATTGTCGCAAGTCAGTTCAATTTCGACGCGCGACGCACCAGCATGTTTTTTGACGTTGAGCAAGCTTTCCTGTGCGATGCGATACAAGCATGAGGCAACCTCGCGCGGCAACGGCTCCGGAGGTTCCTCTTGCACAACGACCGTCTTGATGCCCGTCTTTTCCGAAAACTCCTGGGCCAGACGAGCGAGGCCCGAAGTCAGGCCCAGATCGTCGACGATCGAGGGATGAAATTGATACGCCATCCGCCGGACATCGTCCGAAATGGAGGCCAATTGCTGGGCCATTGCACGTAGCGCCTCCCGCACGCGATCGACAGACAACGCCGTACTCGTTTCTACCTGCCCCATTTCAATCGCAAGCAGCGCCAGCCGTTGATTGATGTCGTCATGCAACTCGCGGGAAATGCGGCGACGTTCTTCATCTTGCGCCGTCATCAACTGCGTGGCCAACGACTGAAGCTGATGTTCGGTCCGCACGCGATCGGTAATGTCACGGAGGATCACGGTAAACATGACATTGCCTTCCAAGTGCAGTTTTGAAATGCTCGCTTCGGCCGGAAATTCCGTGCCATCCTTTCTGACTCCGAAGACTTCCCGTCGCTGAGCCATCCGCCGCGACGCTTCCGGGGCCTCGGCGAAGACGTCAATATGCTGAGCATGATCCGCACGGAATCGCTCCGGCAACAATCGGTCGATCGATTCTCCCAGCACTTCCTCCGCCTCATAACCGAACAGCTTCTGAGCACCTTTGTTGTATAACGTCACTTTCCGGTCCTGCCCGATCACGATGATCGCGTCCTCGGCAATATCGAGAAGGCCGGCCAGTCTCGCCTCCGATAGGAGCAGGGCTCGCTCCGCCTGCATTCGCTCCGTCACTTCAGAAACCAGGGCTTGATTGACGGCGGCCAATTGTCGGGTTCGGTTGAGCACATTTTGCTCCAATCCCTCATTGGCGCGTGTCAACGCGTCCTCTGCCTGTCGGCGTTTCCAGGCGAACCACACCAAGACCCACAGGATCACAATCGTAAAGGTTCGGTTTCCGACCGGAATCCAAAGTGGAACGCCAGGCAAAGCCTGACTTATAAAGGCGGCAACAACGGTCAAGACCGTGCCGGCTCCAGCGACCACGGGAAGCAGCAGGAATGGCAGGCGCGATAGAGCCGCAATCAATACGGCCGCCGCATAGAGAAAATGGTTTGCAAAACCCAGCGGCGTGTAGATATCCAAGATAAACAGACTGCTCAGCAGCGTGAGAATCGCGGCCCCGAGCAGCCATTCTTTTTCAGTCGATTTCATTGAATCGGCGTCCCAGTGGAAAAAATTATGATCTCTGTGACTCTTCGGTTCAAGGGCCAATTGCTCGTCTCCCCATGAAACACCATCCTTCACGTCACGGCTCGGAAAGCCCGACGCGCTTGTGCTATCATGGTTTTCTCGCTCAAATCCCGATAGTCCACGATACTGCACAGGTCCAATCTATGAGAACCCCGCCATGCACAGGTCCGACAGGTTGGCGCCTGTACGGCAGTTCGCCGATCAAGTCCCTATACGCATTGGTTCAGCCAAAGGAATTCTCCTCATGAACCCCGCGGCCGACAAGGTCTTTACCATCCTCCTCGTCGAAGGGGACGCAGGGGATGTCGAGATGTTTCTCCGCACTGTCGAAGATGAACTTCCTCGCGAGATCGATGAGCACGTCGAGCTCGTCATCGCAGCTCGGGCGGAGGGAGCGCTGAAGATCTTGGAAGAGCGGAGGATCGACCTCGTCATTGCCGCCATCCGTCTGCCGGGCATGAGTGGCATCGAGCTGTTGCAGCGCATCCAGGCCCGAGACCGGAGAATTCCCGTGATCATTGTCAGTTGCGTCCATACGGTCGATACCGCCGTGGAAGCCATGCGTTGCGGCGCATTCGACTACGTGACCAAACCCTACGAAAAGTTGGATTTTGCAGCTCGCATTCATCGAGCCATGCGGATTTCTGAAATTCTGTTCCGGTATGAAACACCGCAACATAGCGAGAGCCTCCCGTTCAAAGAGTTGGTCGGCGTAAGCCCCGCCTTTCGAAGCGTGACGGGCATGATCGATGCGGCTGCCCGCGTCCAATCCACCACATTGATCATCGGAGAAACGGGCACAGGTAAAGAACTTATCGCGAGGGCGATCCATGAGCGGAGTGCGGAACGAAACGGGCCATTTCAAGTGGTCGACTGTACGACATTTTCAGAAGGTACCGTTGAGAGTGAGCTCTTCGGCCACGTGCGCGGGGCATTTACCGGCGCCGTCGGCGATAAGCTGGGATTGATTGAGCGAGGCATTGGCGGCACGCTCTTCTTGGACGAAATCGGCGATTTGCCGCTTGCGCTACAAGCCAAGCTGCTTCGGGTACTCGAAGAAGGAGAAATGCGTGCGGTCGGTAGCGTCCAAACAAAAAAAGTAACGGCCCGGTTCATCGCTGCCACGAACCAAGAACTGACCGAAAAGGTCAAGCGCAATGAATTTCGTAAAGACCTATTCTTCCGTTTGAACGTCATGGCGATCAAGGTACCACCGCTGCGGGAGCGAACGGAGGACATTCCACTGCTTGCTCGCCATTTCATTGCACGGTATACCAAGGAGTTCGGGAAATACGTCTCTGATCTCCATCCTTCGGCGGTGACCGAACTGGTTGCATATCCCTGGCCAGGAAACGTGCGGGAACTAAGGAATGTGATGGAGCGGGCCGTCATGCTGACCAAAGGCGATCGGATCAGTCCTAACGATGTCATAGGACTACTGCAGTTTACTGATGAAAACAGACGAGTCCACTCGGACGATTACCTGCACCTACCCTATGCCAAGGCCAAAGAGAAGATACTGGAGGATTTTAGTCGCCGGTATCTCAAGAGCAAGCTCGATCACCATCAAGGTAATGTGACCCATGCTGCCCAAGAGGCTGGTCTTCCACGATCCTATTTTCATGAAATCATGCGTCGGTACATGAAAGACGACAAGTAACAAGCTCTCGCCACTGTCATTATTTCCTGACAGTTCATCCCTTCTTTTACATCAGAATAGGCTATTTTCGCGGTTTCCCTCGATCACTCGCCTCTGTCATTCTTTACTGACACAATATTTACATTATATTTCACGCACTTATGTTTATTTAACCGCACGAAAGTCAGCCGAGCCTGACAAATCTCTTAATCCTGTCTTCAACGAATCCAAACGCTCCGACAGTGAACTATATAAGTTACTGATATTTTTATACAATTCATTTCTCTTAACCGCGTTAGTTGGCTCTCTTGATGGCACAAGCCTTGTAGAATCACCACAGGGTTCAGGTGTGAGGTGTGCGAAAGTGTTTCTCAAATTTAGTCAAAAGGAGGGGGGTGAGAGAAAGGTTTCAGGGGCCTTTCATGAGATGCCAGTGACGGGTAGTACGTTGTCATATAGCAGGAGGTGTTCGAGATGCAGCTATCACTAGTCTCACGTCGGCAATTTTTGAAAGTCACGGCGGGGACCGTCGCCGCAGTCGCGGTGGCGGACAAGGTCCTTGCGTTGACGGCGCTCCAGCCGGTCATCGAGGTGGGCAATCCCCTCGGCGAGTATCCCGACCGGTCTTGGGAACGCGTCTATCACGACCAATACCGCTATGATTCGTCGTTCACGTGGTGCTGTTCGCCGAACGACACGCACGGCTGCCGCGTTCGGGCCTTTGTCCGAAACGGCGTGGTCATGCGGGTGGAACAGAACTATGATCACCAGACCTACGAAGACCTGTACGGCAACCGCGGGACGTTTGCGCACAATCCACGGATGTGCTTGAAGGGCTTCACGTTCCATCGCCGCGTGTATGGACCCTATCGCTTGAAGGGGCCGTTGATGCGGAAGGGATGGAAAGAATGGATGGACGCCGGGTCCCCCGAACTGACTCCGGACGTCAAGCGTCGATATAAATTCGACTCACGGTTCCTGGACGATATGATGCGGGTGTCCTGGGACACGGCGGCGACCTATGCGGCTAAGGGCGCCATCATCATCGCGACCCGGTACAGCGGTGAAGCGGGAGCGCGGCGCTTGCGCGAACAGGGCTATGCGCCGGAAATGATCGAGATGATGAAGGGCGCCGGAGTGCGCTGCTTCAAGCATCGCGCCGGTATGCCGGTCCTCGGCATCATCGGCAAGATGATGAACACCCGCTTTAATGGGGGTGTTCTTCCACTGCTTGATTCCTGGATCCGCAAAGTCGATCCGGATCGAGCCCAGGGCGGGAAGTACTATTCCAACTATACCTGGCACGGCGACCAGGATCCGTCCCATCCTTGGTGGAACGGCACGCAGAACTGCGATATCGACTTGAGCGATATGCGGTTCAGCAAGCTGAACACAAGTTGGGGCAAGAACTTCGTGGAAAACAAGATGCCGGAAGCCCACTGGAAGCTCGAATCAATCGAGCGGGGCGCCCGGATCGTGGTGATCACGCCGGAGTACAATCCGACGGCCTATCGGGCGGACTACTGGATTCCAGTACGAAACGAAACGGACGCGGCATTGTTCTTGGGGGCGTGCAAGATCATCGTCGATGAAAACATGCAGGACATCGACTACATCAAGGGGTACACGGACATGCCGCTGCTGGTCCGGACGGATACGCTCCAGTATCTGGATCCCCGGGATGTCATTGCCGACTGGAAATTCCCCGATTTCTCCAAGAGCTATTCGGGCCGGATTCAGTCTTTGAAGCCGGAACAGATTGAGCGCTTGGGCGGCATGATGGTGTGGGATTTGAACAAGAAGCAGGCGGTGCCCTTGCATCGCGAGCAGGTAGGCTATCACTTCGTGCAGAGCGGCATCGATGCGGCATTGACGGGGACGTACCGCGTCAAGCTGCTGAACGGCCGCGAAGTGGACGTGGCGCCGATCTACCAGATGTACCTGGTGCATTTGCAGGACTATGACTTGGATACCGTGCATCAGATCACGCGGGCGCCGAAAGACCTTATCGTCCGGTGGGGCCGGGATTCAGGAACCATTAAACCGGCTTCCATGCACAATGGCGAAGGTGTCTGCCACTATTTCCATATGACGGAAATGGGACGGGCCGCAGCCTTGGTGCTGACCTATACCGGCAACCACGGCAAGTTCGGCACCGGCTGTCATACCTGGTCCGGCAACTACAAGGCCGGGATCTGGAACGCGACCCCCTGGTCAGGGGCCGGCTTGGCGGTGCACACGGGCGAGGATCCGTTCAATCAAACCCTCGATCCGAATGCACACGGCAAGGAAATCAAGACGAAGAGCTACTACTACGGCGAAGAGGTCGGGTACTGGAACCACGGAGACACGGCCTTGATCGTCAATACGCCGAAGTATGGCCGTAAGGTGTTCACGGGCAAAACCCACATGCCGAGTCCCAGCAAGGTGCGCTGGGTCACGAACGTGAACATCCTCAACAACTCGAAGCACCACTACGACATGGTCAAAAACGTCGATCCGAACATCGAGATGATCGTCACGCAGGACATCGAGATGACCTCGGACGTCAACCATGCCGATATCGCGTTTGCCTGCAACTCCTGGATGGAATTCACCTATCCGGAGATGACGGCGACGGTGTCGAACCCCTGGGTGCAAATCTGGAAGGGCGGCATCCGGCCGCTGTACGATACCCGGAACGATGCCGACACATTTGCCGGTGTCGCGGTCAAATTGACCGAAATGACCGGTGATGTGCGCATCCGCCAGGTCTTCCACTTCGTGTATCAGAACCGCGTCGACGTGTACGTCCAGCGGGCGCTTGACGCCAGCGCAACGTGCTACGGCTACAGCGCGGACGTGATGCTGAAGAGCGAGAAGGGCTGGATGGTGATGACGCGGACCTATCCGCGCCATCCGCTTTGGGAAGAAACCAACGAGAGCAAGCCGCAATGGACGAGATGCGGACGGCTTGAGACCTATCGGATCGAGCCGGAGGCGATCGAGTACGGCGAGAACTTCGTCGTGCACCGGGAAGGCCCGGAAGCGACCCCGTACCTGCCGAACGCCATCTTTACGTCCAACCCGTACGTCCGCCCGGACGACTACGGGATTCCGATCACGGCGCAGCACCATGATGACAAGCACATCCGCAACATCAAGCTGCCCTGGGCGGAAATCAAGCGGAATGCGAACCCGTTGTGGGAGAAGGGGTACCAGTTCTACTGCGTGACTCCGAAGACCCGGCACCGGGTGCACAGCCAGTGGTCGGTGAACGACTGGGTGCAGATTTATGAGTCGAACTTCGGCGATCCATACCGCATGGACAAGCGGACGCCGGGCGTCGGCGAACACCAGTTGCACATCAACCCACAGGCGGCGAAAGACCGCGGCATCAACGACGGCGACTACTGCTATGTCGACGGCAATCCGGTGGACCGGCCGTACCGCGGCTGGAAACCGTCGGATCCGTTCTACAAGGTGTCGCGGTTGATGATCCGCTGCAAATACAACCCGGCCTATCCGTACCACGTCACGATGGCGAAACACGCCCCGTACGTGTCGACGGCGAAGTCGGTGAAAGGCCACGAGACGCGGCCGGACGGACGCGCCATCGCGGTGGACACCGGTTATCAGTCCAACTTCCGGTACGGGGCCCAACAGTCCTTCACCAGAAGCTGGTTGATGCCGATGCACCAAACCGACTCGCTCCCGGGCAAGCACGCGATTGCCTGGAAGTTCAAGTGGGGCTATGCGATCGATCACCACGCGGTCAATACAACGCCGAAAGAATGCTTGATCCGCATCACCAAGGCGGAAGACGGCGGCATCGGCGCCCGTGGGCCGTGGGAACCGGTCCGCACCGGCTTCACCCCGGGTCAGGAGAACGAGTTCATGATCAAGTGGCTCAAGGGCGAACACATCAAGATCAAGGTCTAAGGATGGAATGGAATTCCAAGGACTGAGACCTGTGAACGACACAACCACTTGATGATGAGAAGGAGGATTCACAATGCCTGAAGTCTATAACTGGCAACTGGGACGGAAGATGCTGTATCCGTATGAGGAGCGGCATCCGAAGTGGCAGTTTGCCTTCGTGTTCAACATCAATCGGTGTTTGGCTTGTCAGACCTGTTCGATGGCCGACAAGTCGACCTGGCTGTTCAGCAAGGGCCAGGAATACATGTGGTGGAACAACGTGGAGACCAAGCCCTATGGCGGGTATCCCCAGTTCTACGACGTGAAGATCACGCAGTTGATCGAGCAGGTGAATCCGGGGGGACAGGTGTGGAACGTGCGGGTGGGCCGCAAGCACCATGCACCCTACGGAGTGTTCGAAGGGATGACCATTTTCGACGCGGGGGCCAAGGTTGGCCAGGCGGCGATCGGCTACATCCCGACGGACCAGGAATGGCGGTTCGTCAACATCTACGAGGACACAGCGACCTCGATGCGGGCGTTGGTCGAAGGCATCGACCGGTCCGGGTTCTCGCGTGATGAACCGTGGCGACTCTCCGGCAGCAGTCTGCCGGAGCATGAGACGTTCTTCTTCTATCTGCAGCGGATCTGTAACCACTGCACGTACCCCGGCTGTTTGGCCGCCTGCCCGCGCAAGGCGATCTATAAACGGCCGGAAGACGGCATCGTGTTGATCGACCAGAACCGGTGCCGCGGGTACAAGAAGTGCGTGGAGCAGTGTCCGTTCAAGAAGCCGATGTACCGGGGCACGACCCGGGTGTCGGAGAAGTGCATTGCCTGTTATCCGCGCATCGAGGGGAAAGACCCCTTGACGGGCGGCGAGCCGATGGAGACGCGCTGTATGGCGGCCTGCGTGGGGAAGATCCGCATGCAGAGCCTGGTGCGCATCGGCGAGGACGGGCTGTGGGCGGAAGATCGGTGGCATCCCCTGTACTACGCGATCCGCGTGGAGCAGGTGGCGCTCCCCCTGTATCCGCAGTGGGGCACCGAGCCCAACGGCTATTACATCCCGCCGCGGCACAGCCCGAGAGGGTATGCCCGGCAGATGTTCGGCCCGGGCGTGGACAACGCCATCGAGAAGTATATGGTGCCGAGCCGGGAACTGTTGGCGGTGCTGCAACTGTGGCGCGCCAGCCAGCAGATCATCTTCCGGTACGACGTCATTCCAGGCCCGAAGGTGTTCGAGACCCAGATTCACGGGAAGCGGTTCGAGATGTACAACGATACCGTGCTGGGCTTCAACAAGTCGGGCAAGGAAGTGGCCCGCATCCAGGTCGAAGAGCCGATCTACGTCAGACCGGCGGAACGCGTCACCTGGTTGTAAGCTGCAGGACTGAGCACGAGGACCGGCGGTTGAGATTTGATCTCAACCGCCGGTACTTGGAACTCGGCGCTTGAGCAAGAGAGGGGTAGCGTATTGTGATGACAATGCGCTGCCCCTTTTGCTTTCTGCACCAGTTGGGACAGGAATTCGGATTCAGCGCACGCGTGCGACTCGATACCAATCGGCTGCCGGAGGATAGTGATGCGTCAGTCTTTGCTGTCAGAGCGCGAATTCCGCCCAAAGAAAGGTATGGTCAGAGGGGTCTTTCACTCGTCGAGGTTCGAGATCGACTTCGACCTTTACGCACTTGTTCGCAAGTGGTGCAGTGGCGAGAATATGATCGATCCGCCATCCCTTGTTGGCGTCCAACGAACTCGGCGCCCGATAATCCCAGAAGGTGTACTGCTGCCGGTCCGGATATAGTCTCACAAAGACATCTTGAAACCCCCACGCCAGTGCAGCTTCATACGCTTTCCTCGCATCCTCGTGATAACAGACATGCTTGAGATGCTTCTCGGGACTGTGTACGTCTATGGCTCGAGGAGCTACATTCATGTCCCCGCACCATAAGGCTGGACGATCCGGCGAGAAATGCCGCTCGAAGTATCCGCGGAGCCGCTTGTACCACTCAAGCTTGTACGCATACTTTGGCGAATCGATCTCGAAGCCCTGAGGAATATAGGTGTTGAGGATTGGGATCCCGTCGATGACAACGTGCAGCAGGCGCGGTTCATCCGGCTCGCCGCCGTCGTCGAGCCCAGCACGGATCGATTCAGGTTTCTTCAGACTCAAGATCGCCACGCCATTGTAGGATTTCATCCCTCGAAATGTGACTTCGTAGCCGGAGGACGCGAACGCGAGCAGCGGGAACTCGCTGTCCTGCACTTTGGTTTCCTGCAGACAGAGGACGTCGGGCTTTCGCCGTTCCAGCCAATCGAGGACGATGGACAAGCGCTTGCGGAGCGAATTGACGTTGAAGGTCGCGATCTTCACGGAAATAGTTGCGCCGTAATGTGCGGGGCATCCTAACAAAAGTGGGCAGGCTCAACAAGCGCGCGGACTTGGATCGATGGAGCACGACGTCATCGCTCACCAGCCGGTCTCTTGAAGACTTTTAACGTTAAGAAAGGAATCGTCGCAAGATCGCTTGTTCGATTCGCGAGCGCCCTCGGTCTGGCGCAGGAAATCGCAGCACGAGATGAATGCGGCCCGCCTCGCTCAACTGAACGGTAATGCGGGGTTCCGGCGACGGCGCTTCCAGCAGGTTAGTCTGCTCGAGCAATTTCATCTGGCGACTGGCCTCGTCCATGAAGGGTACACATTCGGCCCTTGCGGCATCGAGCAGCCGGCGTTCCGCTTCCCGCCAATTGTCTTCGCTTTTCAGCGGCACGGTCAGCGTGTAGAGACCGTATTCCTGGCCGGGGTTCTCTTTGATCAGGGCGTTGGTGAAGAGCAAACTGTTCGGAAAGATCGTCACACGACCGGTATACAAATGAGAAGACTGTCCGGGACCGATTTCCAGCAGCTTCGTCGCAAAGATATCATGGTCCAGCACCACGCCTCGGTGGCCGGCGATTTGGATCCGGTCTCCCACGGAGTACACTTTTCCTCCCACTCGAAGTGCGGCCCCGCTCCAACAGAGAAGGAGCTCCTTGGTCGCCAGCACCAACGCCGCTGCCAAGGCCACGAGCGACACGGCAAACGCCTGCAGTTCGTGCGCCCAAATAACGACGAGGCCGATGACCAGCGCAAAGACGGCGGAATTTCGAGTCGTGACGACCCACCGCCGCTTGGCTTCCATGGAGAGTGCGGGGTTGCGAGCGATCCCCCGCACCATCAGAGCTCGAATGATCAGAAGAGATACCAGCAGAATGACCGATTTGAGGCCGTCCAAGACCACGGAACTGTCGAAATGGATCCATCCGGGTTGCGTCACCAAGACCTGTCGCGCCTCAACGAGATGAACAATTCTCCAGGCATGCCGATACAGGACGTGTCATCCCCGAGCGCTATGCTCACGCCGTCCACCGCCGCCGAGCCCAGCCCGACTGACTCCCTTCGGCGCCTCGTGCACGAGGCGCCAGCCGTTGTTCGATCATTATGATCCATGCTTACCAGCCCTGGAAAAAACCTGCCAGAAAATTTTAAGTCTCGCAGGGATCATGACGGGGCGGACCAATCGGCGAATGTTATCAGCGGCGAGCCTCGCAGCTCTTATAGCACGCCGGCCGGCCGATTCATGCTGAGCTCTTCCCGAAAAACAATTGAAGATTCTGAAGTCCTGATGGTGGATTGGTGCGGGGCGGGGATCACAATCGCAATACATCAGTCCTATCGGCCGCTGTCCGATTCGTAACGGGGGGATCATTCGCTCTGGAGAAGGGTCTCACGCGTTCCCGGCACGCATTCTTCTCGCTTCCACTGTTTGAGTATTTTCTGTTCGTTGAACGTCAGGATGTAGCGATAGCAATACAGCGTTTCCTTCGGCCCTTCACTGGGTTTACCGAGCAGCGATGTGGCTTGCTGGGTCGCGTTGGACAGTCCGGAAAAATGCAGAGGACTCAATTCCTTTTCTGTGACGGGCACCCGGTAGGTCCAAACCGTATCTCCCCCAAGAGCGGGAGTTTTAGCCGTGTGGGGTGGACCCATTTTCTCGGCCACCTCATCTTGTGTCAGCCGATTGAGCCCTTTCTTGAAATACCCGTCTCTCCAGGGACCGCCGCAAGCCGCCAGCAACAGGGCGATGACAAGCATCCACGCAAATCGGTGTGGTCCAAATCGTCCGCTCATGGCTTGCGGGGGTCTTGCGCTTCTTGCATCCGCTTCACGGAGCAGTACAGCGCATAACCTTGCGCCAACATACCCGTCACAAGGAGCCCGAGCGCGGTTTGCAGCCAGCGCGATTCCGGGTCGTCCAGACCATAGATGCCGATCACGAACCCCAGCGCAATGCAGACGATGCCGGCGAATCGCGCGACCATGGCATTCGTTCGCCATTTCGCGGCGGCCACGTGGTCCAAAGACGGCATGGAAGTACGCTACACCGGATCACGCAAACGGTTCAACTCTGTGAGGCACGGACGTGACGCGCGCGTGTTTCCGCCGCCACGGCCTCGTCCTGCCGCCCGAGTTTTTTCAGCACCGTGGCCAGATCCTCGAGGGTCTTGGCGACTTCCGGATGGGATCGGCCCAACTTCTCCTCCCGAATCGTCAACGCGCGACGGTACAGCGGTTCGGCTCGTTCCGGGTGTCCTTGTGAGACACGTAACTGGGCGAGATTTGCGACGCTCAGCGCCACGTCGGGATGGTTCGGTCCCAGCAAGGTTTCTTTGATGGCCAGCGCCCGGGTGAGCAGCGGTTCCGCTTCCGCGTACTGCCCGTACATCCGATGCAGGACACCGAGATTGTTCAATGTCGCGGCCACATCCGGATGGTTCTCTCCGTGTACGACCTGATAGATCTTCAAGGCTTGAAGATAGACGGGCTCAGCTTCGACATGTTTTCCCTGCCCGGCATAGACTTGCGCAAGTTGCGACAGACTCACGGCGACGCGGCGGTCCTCATGGCCGAACTCCTCGGCTTTCTGCACGGCGATGCGGAAGATCCGTTCAGCTTCGGCATAATTGCCATGCCGCACCGCTTCTTGTCCGGAAGCCATGGCGGATTCCCAGCTCTGTTGCTGGCAGGCTGCCACGACTGTGGCAAGAAGGATCGCTCCGAGCATCGCGCCCATCGTCATTCAGCCTTCACTCGCCCTGCCAGCGATTCCGCCGGATACGTGATGATCTCGGCAAGCGTCGGGTGATAGTGCGGCATCCGCAACAGGTCGAACACCGTACCATGATAGTACATGACGGCGATCAATTCATGGATGAGCTCGCCGGCCTCAGGCCCTACAATGTGTGCGCCGATCACCTCGCCGTCCTGAGGAGCAGCCAGGAGTTTCACGAATCCATGACGGTCGCCGCGGCACATCGCTTTCCCATGCTCGGCGAAAGGATAGGAGGCCGCGATATACGGAATGCTTTTCACGCGGCAGGCCCGTTCACTCAGTCCCAGCACGGCAATTTGTGGATCGGTGAAGATGACCTCGGTTACCAGGCGGTCGTCGAATTGGCGGCTCCGGCTCTCCGGATGACAGGCATTCCACGCCGCGAGTTCACCCTGCTGAATGGCGATGTGTACGATATCGTAGAGATTCGTCACATCGCCAGCGGCAAAAATGTGAGGTTGCGACGTGCGCATGGCGGCATCCACGACGATGCGGCCGTCACGCACGGCAATGCCGGCAGCCGGTAGATTTAACCCGCTGATGTTCGGCCTGCGACCCAATGCCTCAAGGATCTGTTCCCCCATGGCGATTTCGGGCCGATCGCGGTGCAGAAAGTGAACGGCCTTTGTCGTGCCGCGCCTGTCCGCCCGCTGCAGAGCGGTATGGGTGAAGATTCGTATTCCCTCTTCCCGCAGCGCGCCCTCGAGCGCCAAGCCCACATCGGGGTCGAGATGCGAGAGCAGGTGCGGGCTTCGCTGAACGATCGTGACGCTCGTCCCGATTCGCGAGAAGAACTGACCGAACTCCAACGCCACCGGGCCAGCGCCCAGAACGACCAGGGAAGAGGGTTGATCGCGCACGTCGAGCAGCTCATCGCTGGTCACATATCCGACCTCGTGCAATCCGGGAATTCCGACGTCGTTGGGCACGGACCCGGTCGCGATGATGAACGACTGCGCCGTCACACGATGCGGTCCGACCCGGATCATATTGGGCGAGAGGAACGAAGCCGGATGCTCATAGAGGGTGAACCGTGGGTCGCGAAGCTGCCCGATGCGGTACTCGGCGAATTCACGAACCAACCGATCCTTGCGATTCACAATAGCCTTGAGTCCCGCTTTGATATCAACCGGCGCGAGTCCGAATTCCTCGGCCCTCCGCATGAGGAAAGCAATTTCCGCGGTTCGCAGAATAGCTTTGGTCGGCATGCAGCCGCGCAGGATACACAGGCCGCCAAGGGGCCCCTGATCCACGATCGCCACGTCGGCTCCTGCCTCCGCGGCTGTTCGCGCTGCGGCATAGCCCGCCGATCCGCCCCCGATGATCACCACATCATGTATTTTATCCATGTGAACCTGCTGTGACTTGTCGGTCTGCTTCCCGTATAGTGCATGTCGCCGCAAGTATGCAGAAAGGATACCGCATGATCCGATCCGGGCGCTATCGTCACTACAAAGGACGAGAGTACGAAGTCATTGGAGTGGCTCGCCACAGTGAGACCGAAGAAGAGTACGTCGTCTATCGGGCGTTGTACGGAGAGCGCGGACTTTGGGTCAGGCCGCGGGCGATGTTCGAAGAAGAAGTGCTGGTGAACGGCCGGCGCGTTCAGCGTTTCGAGCTTCTAGAAGCCCGTTGATCCAAATCTCACGGTCGACGTTTCACGTGTTCACGTCATTCAGCCAATGCCATCGCGAAAAGCTGGCCGCTTGTCCGACAGCAGCTCCCGTGCCATTCAAAACAGTCCAAATAACCGCGCCCTCAATGAGAAACCGGCGGCCCGTTGAGGAGACCCGTACCCCTCGATAGCCGTCAAAGAATCCCTGTGACTTCGCCTGTTCCAACATCCGCTCGCGTTCTTCACGTTCCATCGCCTCTGCCGTCAATCGAGAGGGTGTCCGAACGAGGCGTTCCCACGTCATGTCCCACAAAACCAGGGCGGCGTGGTTGCCATAGTTGAGAATGGGATCCGGCTCAGTGCCGTGAGAGACGACGATGAGCGGCGCGTTGAACAATGCTTGCGCCTGAGCTTCCCTATCGCCGGTCAGGTCCAACAAATCGCGTCCCGTCCAATATCGATGGCTGTCCAAAAGCCATCGACTCCATTCGATCACGCGACGGTCGGCCCAGATCGGTGTCATGACGGGGCCGGTGGTACCATGTCTCTCGGTCCAAGGCAAGGAGCCCTGCCCTTGTCAACTGCCTAGGACATCTTTGTATAATGGCGCTCCGCCAACGGGAACGCGGGAGCAGAAATGGCAGGCAAAACACTTTTCGAGAAGATCTGGGAGTCTCATGTCGTCCGGGCGGAACCGGACGGGACGACCCTTTTGTACATCGATCGGCAACTGGTGCACGAAGTGACCTCGCCGCAGGCATTTGAAGGGCTCAAGCTGGCCAACCGACGGCCACGGCGTCCCGCAACCACGCTTGCGGTCCCGGATCATAACGTCCCGACGACGGACCGCCGGCTGGGAATTGCCGATCCTGTCAGCGCGGTTCAGATCCAAACTCTTGAGGACAACTGCAAGGAGTTCGGCATTGCCCTCTTCGGCCTGGACGACATCCGTCAGGGCATCGTGCATGTCATCGGACCGGAACAAGGCTTTACCCTACCCGGCACGACGATCGTGTGCGGCGATTCGCACACATCGACCCACGGCGCCTTCGGGGCGCTGGCCTTCGGCATCGGGACAAGCGAAGTGGAACATGTGCTGGCCACGCAATGCTTGGTCCAGAAGCGCCCGAAGACGATGGAAATCCGTATCAATGGAACGCTCTCAGACCGCTGCTCCGCGAAGGATGTGATCCTGGCGATCATCGGAAGCATCGGCACGGCGGGAGGAACCGGCTATGTCGTCGAATACACCGGCTCCACGATCCGCGAGCTCAGCATGGAAGGCCGCATGACGCTGTGCAACATGTCGATCGAGGGAGGCGCGCGGGCCGGTATGGTGGCACCGGACGACAAGACCTTTGCCTATATAAAAGGACGGCCGCTGGCGCCGGAGGGGGAACGGTTCGAGCGAGCGATCGCCTCGTGGCGTACCCTTGCGACAGATAGCGACGCGCGATATGACGCCACAGTCACCTTGCGTGCCGAGAATATCGCGCCCCAAGTAAGCTGGGGAACCAGCCCCGGCATGGTCGTCGGCGTCGACGGCATGGTGCCGGATCCTCGCACCATGGCGGACGACAATGCCCGGCAAGCGACGGAACGAGCCCTGGAGTATATGGGCCTCCGGGCCAATATGCCGATCACGGACATCACGATCGACAAGGTCTTCATCGGATCCTGCACCAACTCGCGCATGGAGGATCTGCGGTTGGCAGCCTCGTTCGCCAAAGGGAAAAAAGTCGCCAAGCAGGTGCATGCCATGGTGGTTCCTGGCTCCGGACTGGTGAAGCGACAGGCCGAGGCGGAAGGGCTTGACCGCATTTTTAGAGACGCGGGCTTCGAGTGGCGGGAAGCCGGATGCAGCATGTGTCTGGCGATGAACGCCGATGTGCTGAAGCCGGGCGAACGGTGCGCCTCGACCAGCAATCGGAATTTCGAGGGCCGCCAGGGGGCCGGAGGCCGCACGCATCTTGTCTCGCCGCTCATGGCGGTCGCCGCAGCGGTGGAAGGACACTTTGTCGATATTAGGCATTGGAAATAACGACAGTGTTGAGTTTTGAATTTTGAGTGCTCAGTTGTTGGATGCCTCAAAACTCATAACTCAAAACTAACAACTCAAAACTGACATGCAGGCGTTCACAAAGATGACGGGACTCGTTGCTCCGCTCGATCGCGTGAACGTCGATACGGATCAAATTATCCCGAAACAGTTCTTGAAGACGATCAAGCGCACCGGCTTACGAGAAGGCCTTTTCTATGACTGGCGAAGACGAAAGGACGGCACGCTCGATCCCGAGTTTTTTCTCAATCAGACCCGGTATCAGGGAGCGTCGATTCTGTTGACCCGGGACAATTTCGGCTGCGGATCGTCCCGGGAACATGCGCCATGGGCGCTGCTCGATCACGGTTTTCGATCCGTGATCGCCGCGAGCTTCGCCGACATTTTCTACAACAACTGCTTTCAGAACGGCATTCTCCCCGTCGTATTGACATCCGATGAGGTGCACGCGCTTATGCAAGACGTCGCAGCCACCGAAGGCTACCGTCTCACCATCGACCTCGGCGATCAAACCGTGAAGACGCCGGCCAGCTTGATCTATCGCTTCGACATCGACCCATTCCGGAAGGATTGTCTGTACCGCGGCCTGGATGCCATCGGTCTGACGTTGCAGCACGAGGCGTCCATCGCCGCTTACGAGATCCGCCGCCGGGAGAAAACTCCCTGGCTGTTCGAAGACCTGAAGGCCTGAATCGAGGAGGATGGTGAACGGGTCGGCGATCTTGTCTCCCATCATGTGGTTCTGGCGCCCAAAATTCTTTCTCACACTGCTCTTATTCGTCGGAGCCGCCTATGGGCTCATCGCGTTCAACTACAGTTATTCCGATGGCAGCCGGGCCGGATATATTCAAAAGTTCTCCAAGAAGGGCTGGCTTTGCAAGACCCACGAGGGAGAACTGGCCATGACCACGGTGCCGGGCACCGCGCCGATCCTGTGGGAGTTTACCATCTGGGACGATTCCGTCGCGGCGCAATTGACCCAGATGATGGGCAAGCGCGTCATTCTGCACTACAAAGAATACCGCTACCTTCCCACCAGCTGTTTCGGCGATACGCCCTACTTCGTGGATCGAGTCGAAGTTCAGGAGTAGCGCCGTTTCTCGGTCCCTCGCTCAGCGGCTACAGCCACCGCTTCTTCCGGAAGACAATCAACATCCCGATGCCCACCGCCACCATCACGCCCAGCACCACTGGATAGCCCCAACGGGCCTGGAGTTCCGGCATGTACTCGAAATTCATGCCGTAGATGCTGGCAATGAAGCTCAGCGGCATGAAAATCGTCGTGATGACGGTGAGGACGCGCATGACGGCGTTGAGTCGGTAACTCACGCTGGAGAGATAGATATCGAGGCTGGCCGACACCATTTCGCGCAGCGTCTCGATGGTATCGACGATTTGGATGACGTGGTCGTAGACATCCCGGAAGAACGCCTTGGTCGGATGTTGCAAGAAGGGACAGTCGGAACGAGAGAGGTTGTTCATGACATCGCGAAGCGGCCAGACGGCGCGCCGGAGAAAGAGCAGTTGCCGCTTCAACGCATGGATTTCCCCGAGCGTGTCCGGCCTGGGATCCGCCACCACCACCTGCTGCAAGGCTTCGATCTTTTCTCCGACCGCCTCCAGCACCGCAAAGTAATGGTCGACGATCGCATCGATGAGCGCATGAAACAAGGCATCCGCGCCGGCCTGCCGCAGCCGGCCCTTGCCGCCGCGCAGCCGTTCTCGCACGGGTTGGAACACGTCGGTCCCGTTCTCCTGGAACGACAGCACAAAATTCCGGCCCAGCACCAGGCTGACCTGTTCGACCAGGAGGTCATGACGCTCCGTCAAAATCAGCATTTTGGTCACGAGAAAAAAATACGTCTCATAATCGTCCAGCTTCGGCCGCTGGTCGGTGTTGGCAATGTCCTCGAGGAGCAGCGGATGGAGACCGAATTGCTTGCCGAACGCTTCGAGCACGTCCATCTTGTGCACACCCCCGACGTTCACCCAGAGCACGGATTCATCGCTCGGGGGGCCGAGCAGCTCGGGTTGGTCCACCTGGCGCTCCTCGCACCGGTCGGCCGAATAGTGGAACGCCGTGATGTGGACCTTGTCGGCTTTCTTCTCGCCGATATGGATGAGCGTCCCCGGTGGGAGACCCGTTTTCTTCGACCGTTTCTGCACAAGCTTCATGGCGAGCGGATCGCTGGAGATGGTGCACGATGGGTTGTTGTGCTGTGCTTGTACGACGCTTTGGTCCAAGGGTCAAGACCTCACTCGGGTGACTTTTCATCTTTGCACGCCACCGCCGACCTGGTACGCTGCACGTGAAGCGTGGAACTATGGAACGAGAATTAGACCTGCTTATCGAGTCGGTACGTGAAGCGGGAGCCCGCGCGATGGAACTCGCACGCACGGGATTCGAGGTGCAGACCAAGAGAGACCGTTCTCCCGTCACGACCGCCGATTTGGAAGTCGAGCGCATTCTCCATGCCATGCAGCGCAAACATTTTCCGGGTGACGGCTGGCTGTCGGAGGAATCGCCGGACGATCAGACGAGGTTGAGCCGGACGCGCGTGTGGATCGTGGACCCCATCGACGGGACCAAGGCGTACGTCAATCGGATGCCGGAATTTTGCATTTCAGCGGCACTCGTCGAGCAGGGCCGCCCGGTGCTGGCCGCCGTCCTGAATCCCTCCACAGATGAGCTCTTCACGGCGATCAAGGGAAACGGTCTGCGGTTGAATGGAACTCCGCTCGCATCCGCACCCATGCACGACGTGCCTCCGATCGTCATGGTCAATCCCTGGGAACTACGGAACGGCCGGTGGGCGGCCTTGGATGGCGAGGCTCACTGCCGGCCCATGTATTCCATCGCCAATGCCCTGACGATGGTGGCGGCCGGTCGTGTCCGGGCAGCGATCACCGCGGAACCGGAAAACGAATGGGATCTCGCGGCGGCGGTGCTGCTCATTGAAGAAAGCGGCGGTGCGATTGGAGATGCATTGACGCGGCGCTTCGTGTTCAATCAGCCGAAGCCTCGGTTTTGCGGTGTCGTGGCTGTCGCGCGCGGCACGGACGATCGCCTGCATCGATTGCTACAAGCCTACGTCGGCCGAGCTGCCGGCCGGAAATTGCCTCAATGATGGAGCCGAAGACGTACGCCGTCATTGGCGCAGGCCTCCTTGGGCGGGCAATCGCCGAGCGGCTGCACGCAGCCGGTGAATCGGTGATCGTCTACAACCGCACCCCGTCCAAGGCACTGCCTCTGCAGGCACAGGGTATCACGGTGGTCGAGCGAGCAGATCAGGCCATCGGACAGGCAGACTGCTCACTGCTTCTCCTGTCCGATGCGGCGGCGATCAGGTCCGTCTTGCTGACGTCGGCTTGCGCAACGGCGCTTCGAGGTAAACTGATGATCCAGATGGGGACGATTGGAGTCGACGAAAGCGTCGCGCTTCAGACCGAGATTGCCCGGCTGGGTGGACACTATTGCGAGGCGCCGGTCCTGGGCAGTCTTGCCGAGGCCAAAGCGGGGATGTTGCTCGTGATGGTCGGTGCAACAGAACCGCAATTCCAGGAATGGAGCCCATTGTTCCGTCTATTGAGCCGTGAACCGCGTTTGATCGGCTCGGTGGGCAAGGCGGCCGCCCTCAAGCTGGCGCTGAATCACCTCATCGCATCGGAGACCGCGGCATTCGCCCTGAGCCTCGGGTCAATACAACGGTCCGGTGTGCCGGTCGAGAGCTTTATGGAAATCCTACGAGAGAGCGCCCTCTATGCCCCGACGTTCGATAAGAAACTGTCCCGGCTGACGAGCCGGGACTATAGCCGGCCGAACTTCTCCGTGCGTCATTTACTGAAGGACCTCGATTTATTTCTGCGCTACGGGTCCGAGCTCGGCCTGGCGACCATCGCCGCCGAAGGAATCCGCCCTCTCCTGCGGCAAGCGATCGAGCGAGGGCTCGACGATGAGGACTACTCCGCGATATTCGAGGTGTTGACCCCGCGGGACGGCGCCCCAAGGGCCCCCGAATTGCCCTCCTGACATTGTGTCGCGAAGTGCATTTCTGAAGATTATTACTCGCACGAGACAACGGGCAATTGGACGGCGAAGCGCGGATGCTTTCTCGCTATCACGGCGACCATCCTCGGCGCAACGACACGAGACACATCACTTGATTCGGATCAGGGAGGAGGTATGCGACTCTGATCCGAAGAGCCGGGTCTCTTGGTGAGGTGAAACGTCCCGCCCTTTTGGGAAGGGGAATGATCCTGGCCGATTCGGGTGTACCACCAGCGCCCCTCGCCTTCTGAAAAATCCGGAGAGAGCTGGACGGTAAAGCCGCCTTCCCGATCGTTTTCCAGCTGAAACCACATGCCATCCCAGGTCAATCCATTGAGCGCCATCGTTTGGAACCGGCCCTCTTTCCACGCATAGCTGCCGTTGCCTCGCTCGTCCAATCTCAACATCACCACGGCCCCGTCCTCATATTCCCATTCTCCCGCCAATCGCGCCCGATCCTCGGACACTTCACTCGAATCGATAACGCGTTCCGGCGGCTGTTGCTTGACGGCTGGTTGCGTGCAGGCGGCGCTGAGGAGCAGGACGCTCCCGATCAGAACAAGCCGATTGAGCGCATACTTCATAGGATTTTTGTACCATGCCTTCGTTTCCGGCACAAGCACTCATGCGATGATCCATACATCAAGCAAGATGAGCCAGTCGACGGCAGGCCTCGTCGATATCTCGGTCTGTCTTGGCAAAACTGAATCGGATGAAGCGATGTCCTTCTGGTCCTGAAAAAAACGCTTCGCCCGGCACGCCCGCCAAGCCGATGCGCTCCAGGATCTGCATCGCGCGTTCTTTTCCGGTGTGTCCCGAAATCCTGGACGCATCGGCCAACACATAATACGAGCCCTGAGGAATGGAGGGATGCAGACCGGCCTTGCTCAACGCAGCGCAGAATCGGTCGCGCTTACTTTGATACTCGCGCGCGAGCGCTCGGTAGAACGACACGGGAAGCTGTCGGATGCCCGCGGCCACGCCGGCTTGCAGCGGTGTGGGAGCACAGACGTAGAGGAGGTCATTCATGGCTCCGATCGCTTGCGTCCAGTGGGGAGCCGCCACCGCATAACCTATTCGCCAACCCGTCACGCTGAACGTCTTGGAATACCCGCCGATCGTCACCGTCCGGTCCGCCATGTCGGGCAAGGATGCCACACTAACGTGGACTCGCCCATCGTAGAGGAAATATTCGTAGATCTCGTCCGTCAACACCAGAAGATCATGGCGACGGGCGACAGCAGCCACCTGTTCCATTTCTTGTTCGGAAAACACTTTGCCGGATGGATTGCCGGGCGAATTGATGATGATGGCCTTGGAACGCGCGGTGACCGCTCGTTCGAGATCCTGTGCAACCATAGCCCAATCGGGTGAACGCAAAGGCACCACGACAGGAACGGCTTCCACCGCGAGTAGAGCGCTGACATGGTATTGATAGTAAGGCTCGAACAAAATGACTTCGTCGCCCGGATTCAACAGTGCCAGGCAAGCGCTATGGAATGCACCCGTCGCGCCTGCGCTGACGGTGATCTCGCGCTCGGGGTCTGCTTTCACATTGTTGTCCCGGGCGAGTTTGTCGGCGATGGCTTGGCGTAATTCCGGCAATCCGTCATAACGCGAATAGACGTTGTCCCCGTGTTCTATCGCTCGGGCCGCCGCCTCAAGCACCGCAGGGGGAGCTGGCGTGTCGCAGACCCCTTGAGCCATGTTGAGTCCTTGCAGCCGGGCGCAGGCCTGGGTCATTGCCCGAATCTCAGAATGCCCCAACCTGGCGAGTCGTTGATTGCCGAACCCTTCTCCCATGGCATGCCTGCTGTAAGGTCCTCTTGTGGCAGAAGCCGGCCGGGCAGGTCAAGTTGCGGGAAAAGCAGCCGATAGAGCAGTAGCCGACCGGATTACGTATTTATGGCTAGGATATCTTGCATGGCTATGGTAAAGTGGTCGCCCCGTGAGGCCCTTCGTCGATGGTACCTCTCCGACGGAAGGCAGAAAATACACGAGCACGCTACCCTTTGGAGAGACAGGTTGCAGCGGCAATGCCATGAACCGTACGGAGCGAGTCATCCGTCATGAGTGATGCAGGGTCCCGTCAACATGACACAGAGGGGCAAGAACGACGTGGCAGACGCCTGAAGGTCAACCATCGGCTTTTTTTCTTCGGCGATGAGGATTTCGAGGGCGAAGCCACCATCCTGGATATTTCGACAGGAGGTTGTCAGGCCTCTTCTCTGACGGAAGTGAAGGTCGGTACGCTCTTGAAGCTATCAATGTTTCTTCAGGACCAACCCTGGCCGCTGCGCATCGACGAAAGCATCGTACGCTGGGTCAAGGGCCAGACTTTTGGACTCGAATTCATCGGGATCCGGCCGGCCCAGCGTGAACGGTTGCGGGCTATTTTGATGAGCACCAACAAGTGATTCAGACCGATCGAGGCCCGCTTTCCGGCTTCCGGATCGATAAGTGACGACCTTGATAGCGGTGATAGTAGCGGAGCACCTTCCTGACATACGACTTGGTCTCCCTGATCGGGGGGACCCGGCCTTTCACTCGGTGGATTCCCGCATTATAGGCAGCCAAAGACAGCGGTAAATCGTCTCGATAGCGATTCAACAAACGCCGCAATTGCTTGGCGCCTCCTCGAATGTTTTGAATCGGATCGTACAGATCGGCCACTCGAAGGGTCGCGGCTGTGTCCGGGGTGAGCTGCATGAGCCCGACCGCGCCTTTTCGCGACACGACATGCTGACGAAAATCTGATTCCACCTTGATCACGGCCCTCAACAGCGCGGGATCCAAGCGATAGCGCGTCGCATAAAAGGCGATGGCGCGATGGATCTCCTCCCTGCTGTACTTGAGTCGTCCTTCGAAATCCGATTTCGTCGTCGCCGCTGTCGCGAGCAGGAGTCCTGAAGAGACCACGAGACACAAGGCGGCTTGCGACAGCCGGGACACGAAGAGCGACGGCGGTCTTTCGATCGCTTTGCTGACAGGGGATGCCGGCATTCTATGATTGACACGTCAATAACCATGCCAAGGACAGCGGGTCCTAAGTCGAGCAACAACACGGGCAATCGATCCACTGTGACAGAAATGCGCCAACGGGGAACTGTTCAATCTCCGGCGAAAGTGAATCATTTATGGGCCAGGGTCACGATTTTCCCCATAATGTTTCGAGCCGCTGCGCCCGGCCGCAAGTGTACTTGTAGAATTTGTATCTGATGGGATTCTTTTTATAAAAATCCTGATGATATTCCTCCGCGGGATAAAACTCGGTCGCCGCCGTAATCTGTGTCACGATCGGTTCCTTGAATCGTTTCGATTCCTCGATGGCTCGCTTCGAATCTTGCGCCGCCTTCTTCTGATCGTCGTCCGAATAGAAAATGACGGCGCGGTATTGAGCGCCATGATCGCAGAATTGTGCATTATCCGTCAGCGGATCCACATTTCGCCAAAAGGCTTCCAACAATTGATTGTACGAAACCTTGGAAGGATCGTAGTGCACCTCCACCGATTCGGCATGGCCTGTTCTGCCGGATGACACTTCTTCATAGGTGGGGTTCTTCACGGTCCCTCCCATATAACCCGATATCACCGCTGTCACTCCTTGCACGTTCTCGAATGCTTCCTCCATACACCAGAAACAACCTCCGGCGAAATACGCCTTGGCCGGCGCACCGACTTCACTTGTCCTTCCGGTCGTCGGCTGCAAGGCCACGGTCGCACAGCACAGCAGCATGAACAGGACTCCGAAATATCGACGCGCCGTCATGACATCACCTCCTTGATCACGTCGTCGGGTTTACCCGCCATTCTTCCATATTACGGCGTCGGTATTCTCATGGACTTGAGCGAGAGTCCGGAATCCAACGACGCCGCCCGTCGGCGACGGGAATGCAATGCACGCCGAATCTGAAGGTCGCCGTCGGGATGAGAGACTAAGCAGTGAAGGAGAGGTCTTTTGAGCGCCGGTCAAAACCGGCCCCAGGGCTGCGGTCCCTGATCGGCCTTTGCATCGACGTTTTCAAACCGTCGCAGGATGACATCTATGGCGTCCTCCGGCGTATGCACGCTGCTCACGAGCCGGCCGCCGAGCTTCTTGAAGAACTTTTCTTCGACAGGCGTAGCACCGAGCAGGACCACCTCTTTCCCGGCCTTGATGGCCAACGCCACTTCCGACACCGTCCCCGATCCGCCGAGTCCGCAGGCCACGATGACCCGGCTCGATAGCACGCAGACATTGTTACGCGCATTTCCCATTTCGGTGATGATGGCCACGTCGACATATTTGGACACGCGATCACGCGTGGACGGCAGAACTCCGACGGTCAAGCTCCGGGGAACTTTCTTGGCGCCTTGGTTTGCGGCATCCATCACTCCAACATTGCGGCCGCCGGTGAGCAATACCCACTCACGACGCGCGACGAGCTCACCGAGCATGCGCGCATTGTCGAGATCCTTGGTCCTCGCCTTGGCCGGCCCCATCACCCCGACGACGTAGCGCACCGGAATCCTCCCTAGTGAGAGCGCGGGACAAGGAGATTGTAGCCGGTTCGCTCCCTCTTTTGTCAAAGTTGGAGGACGGACACTAGAACCGCGACGACGTCAGGACGACATCCGCATGAGCCCACGCTTTGCCGAAACGCGCCTCAACCTCCGACGCTTCTCCGTCCTTTCGCTGCGCTTTGAGACTCTGAGCCAGCCCGAACAGGGACCAGCCGTTTTCGGGAAATCGTCTGAGATCGGCTCGATACTCGACTTCAGCTTCAGCCGGTCGATGAGCCATGAGAAGAACGGCCCCGAGGTACTGCCGCACGGACAGGGGCCAGAGTGGAGGTTCGGAATACTGCAGCTTCTCTTCCAGTTTCACCGCGTCCTTCAGCGCCTTGACGGCCTCGTCGTACCGCTGATGACGGGCAGCCAGTTCTCCGGCCAGCAACCGCTCGGCGACCTTGAGAAGATCGCGCTCCATTTTCTCTTCAGGGGCGCGTGCTCGTCTGATCTTCTTCGTCAATCCCTCCAGCGCATAATGCTCCCCCGCTGCGCTCTGCAGTCGCCCGGTCGCAGACAGGGCAAGCCCTCTCCCCAGCCGCCAGATACCTTCCACCATCCGAAGCCCTTTCGTCGGCGGAGGCTCCTTGAGCAGATCGTCCCAGCGACCGAAGCGGATCAAGGAATAGAGCCTGATCGGAAGGTACTGTTCTTTGACACGTTCCTTCCGAGCTTCTTCTTCCGTGACGGTGCCGAGCAGCGATTCAGCGGCGGCGATGGATTCGGCGCTCCGCCCCTCCATGGTGAGAGAGGACCAGAGGAAGTGGAGATTATGGCTGTAGTAGCCGTCCGCGTAGTCCCCCGACAGATGCGCATTGGCCAAATACCGCTCGTCCGCCCGCGCCGCCTCGGCGTTGCGAACGGCCGATTCGTGATATTTTCCGACCCTTGCATAGATATGAGCCGGCATATGGACCAGATGACCCGCTCCCGGCATGAGACCGGGCAGCCGGTCGGCACAGGGCAGTGCGCGTTCGGGCTTCAGCGACGCCTCCACGGCATGGATATAAAAATGACA
Source organism: Nitrospira sp. (assembly GCA_035252115.1). Classification (GTDB taxonomy): domain Bacteria; phylum Nitrospirota; class Nitrospiria; order Nitrospirales; family Nitrospiraceae; genus Nitrospira_C. Next base: position 39,390 of record DATFDJ010000167.1, read on the forward strand.
GGCGCCGGGATGGTCCGGGTTCTTCGCCAGCACGGTTTCCAGTGTCGCCACGATTTCATCCGTCCCGGGCTTGGGCTTCCCTTCCGGCGTCCAGAAATCCCAAGGCCGAAGGTCCATCAGCGCTTCGGCGAATAGCACGCCGGCATCCGCGTCATCGGGATACCTCTGCCACACACCTCGCATCGCATCCGCATAGAGACGATCCAGCACGCTCCGGGCGGCCTTCTTGTTCGAAAGATACCGCTTGCTCAAGGCTTCGATATAGGCGCGTTCGGCATCGCCGGCCCGATCGAGACCGGAGCGCGCCTGCTTGATCGCCTCGCTCGCGCGGCGCTCATTGTCCTTCGACATCGCCGCGTTGATGTTGGGACCCAGCGCCAGCGCGATGCCCCAGTACGGCATCGGAGCGCGGGGATCGAGTGTCGCCGCCTCCTCGAAGGAGCGAATCGCCTCCTCATGGTTGAATGCATAGGTCAGCCGCAGTCCCTGGTCGAAATAACGCTGTGCCTCTTCCGACGTCGTGGAAATAGGATGATGCAGGCTGCCGAGGTTATCGAACAGGGTGGCGGCCCGACCGCTTCCAGCAAATAGTACGCTCACGAGCGCCAGGGTGTGGATGAGCCGGCTGCGGCGTGAGTCTCGTCCTCGCTGGTTGAACGATCTGGATGCGTGACAATCGGTCACCGTATCCTCAAAACCTCGTGACGCTGGAAAAATTGAAGTCGCGAATCAGCATCGCGGGCACGAGCATCTTGCCCGTCTCCGACGTCACCGCCTCGGCCGGCTCCGTGCAGGCTTCCATTTGATTGAACGCCCTCAGCGGACTTTCATGGAAACGGAAGTTTTTCACCGCCGACACGATTTGGCCGTCTTCGACGAGAAACGTCCCGTCTCGCGTCATGCCGGTCAATGTCAAGTCGGCGGGGTTCACGGTCCTGATGTACCAGAAGTTCGTGACGAGAATCGCCCGGTCCGCCTGCTTCACAAGATCCTGGACTCGGGAGGCGGAGGCCCTGGTCGCGGAGAGACACGGAGCTTCCATCGTCGGAATGGCTTTCACACCGTGCGTCATGGCGGTGAACCGATCGTAAGACAATTGTTTCAGCATCCCTTGCTCGACCCATGCCGACGATTCGCTCGGCAATCCTTCCTGGGTAAACCCGATGCCGAACAAGTCGGGGTGATCGGGAAGATTTTGCAGCGTCAGCCGCCTGTCGATGATCGGTTGCCCCAACTTACCGGTGAAGGGACTCGTACCTTTGTCGTACGCCTTGGCGTCCAGCATCCACAGCATCCAGGTCACCAGGCCCGCGACGGCGGCCGGCTCCAAGATGACCGAGTATCGACCGGGCGGCAGCTCGCGCAGCTCGCCGCTCCGCTTCGCCTTGCCGATCGCCGTCAGCGTCCGCTCCTGCACTCTCAAATGATCCAGCGACCGATGCGCCGCGGCGCTCCACCCGGTGGCGTCGCCCGCCTGCACCGTGAGGCTGAACCGTGCGTCCGTCCGCTCCTCGAACGCGAAGAGTCCGTTGCCCGCCGCAATACCGACCGAGGCCAACGAGGATGAGACGATACCGGCCGCCTGCATATTTTCAATTCGGCACTGGCCGATCGCCTCATTGGCATACTCCAACCGGCGAGGCGGTCCGGCCGCGGCGGTTTCCGGGCGCGCAGTCGAGCGGGAGGGAAAGCTTCGTCCCTCCGGCGGTGGAAGATATTCGGGGTCTTTGGGCGAAAGTTTCGCAATACGTTCGGCCCGGGCGACGGTCTCGTGAAGGGCGCCGGCCGTGAAATCCGTGGTGCTCGCGGTGCCGCGCCGGCCTCCGAACGCCACGGCGACCGTCAAGGTCCCCCGCCTCGTGTCCACATTTTGGATGACCTGGCTGTTGGCGAACCGCGTCGTCCCTCCGTGCTGATCGTGGAGAGTCACAACCGTATCGTCGCCGGTGGACCGTTCGAGCACCAGATCGGCAAGAAACCGGAATTCGTCTCGGCTGGTGAGCTTGGGCCACGTCCTGCTCATCGTGCGCTCAACCAGACTGTCCTTTGATCACGTCGATCCCCCTGAACCGCGCAGGCGAGGCCGCATGAGTCATCCAGCCCGATTGTCCCGGCTGCCCCTTGCCGCACGTGATGAATCCGTATCGGCGACGGTGAGGCGGACCGGCCACCCTGTCGCAGCGGCTCCAAAATTCCGGTGTGATCCCGTGATAAATCACGTCCCTCAGCATGTGGGTCCGCCTGCCGTTCTCGATCAGCCAAAAGGCGTCTCCGCCGAACTGGAAGTTGTACCGCCGCTGGTCGATGCTGTAGGACCCGTGGCCTTCGATATAGATGCCCTTCTTGACGTCCGCGAGCAAATCGTCCAGCGTGCCCGCCCCCGGCTCCAAGCCGATGTTCGCGATTCGCACGATTGGGACCGATCCCCAGCCGTCTGCGCGGTTGGATCCGCGCGAGCGTGGGTCCCCGACCTTCGCTGCGACTTCGCGGTTGGTGCAGTAGCCCACGAAGACCCCTTGTCGGACGATGTCCCACCGTTGGCAGGCGACGCCGTCGTCGTCATAACCGGTGGCGGCAAGCGTCTCCGGCTCCGTGTTGTCGGCCACGAGGTTCACGTGTTGAGAGCCATACCGGAAGGTGCCGCGCTTCTCGGGCGTCAGAAAGCTCGTGCCTGCATAGTTCGCCTCATAGCCCAAGGCGCGATCGAGCTCGCTTGGATGGCCGCACGATTCGTGGATCGTCAACGAGAGGTGCTCCGGATCCAGCACCAAATCCAACACACCGGGCTGTACGGCCGGCGCTCTCACTTTCTCGACCGCCTGCGCCGCCACCAACGGCGCCCGGGCCAGCAGGCGCGCGTCCTGGATCAACTCATATCCCGTCCTCAGATGCGGAGTATTGAAGCTGCGGGACGCAAACCGATCCTGATGGCGGGCGGTCGCCGTCAAATCGCCTTGGACCGCGAGCAGATCGAATTCCAGATGCGAACCTTCAGTGGACACGAACAATCTTCTATCGCGACGGGCCCAGAGCCCCGCGCTGCTTCGCACGACGGCTTCCTCCTGCTGCATCTGTTCCATCGCCTCGCACAGCAGCGACGTCTTGGCCTCGAGCGGAATGTCGAACGGATCGATCGCGACCGGTGTGACGATGCGGTCACAATGGACCGGCTCTTCCACGAGCGTCACTCTTTCTCGCGCCAGCGAGGCCGATCCCCGAGCGATGTCCACTGCCAGCTCGGCCACACGCGGGACTTCTTCTATTGAGAGGATGGAACTCGCCGCGAAACCCCATCCGCCATGATACAGCACGCGGATGCCGAACCCCTTGTCCTCGACGTCCCTGATGGACGCGATGCGGCGATCTTCTCCGGCGATGGTTTGGCTGTGACTATCGAGGATCCTGATGTCGCCATATTCGGCTCCCGAGGCCGTGAGGCGCTTCAAGGCGAGGCTGGCGAATTCTTCCCAGATGGGATTCGGCATGGCCCCTCATCCTGCCAAACTCACGTGGTCCGTTCAACTTGGATTTCCCGCCGGTACGATCTAGGATGCGGGCATGAATCTCCTTGGCCCAGAACGCACGCCTCGGCAGCGGTTGATCGAGCTGCTCACCGGCACCAGGCGTTCCTCCTACCAGTTGGCGCAGATGCTCGGCATTCCCGAACGCCGAGTCGAAGAGCATCTGACCCACGTCGTCAAAAGCCTCGCCCGGGATCCTGTGCGCCGGTTCGTGCTTGAACCCTCCGTCTGCCTGGGCTGCGGCTTTGCGTTTCGGAATCGCTCCAAACTCACGAAGCCCGGACGCTGCCCGAGATGCCGCAGCGAAGAGATTTCCTCCCCCCGCTTTGGCATCGATTCGAGCGCCCCGTAGAGAGGCGCTCCGTGGTATGTTTCTTTGGAACTTCGACGGTCGTGGATAACCGACGTCGTTGCGTCGAACCAATGGAGAAAGGATCGCTCAATCATGCGCTCGCTCACTTGTGCGTCGCTGATCATGCTGGTCGCTCTGTCCGGTTGTACCGGCGACAAGGCCAAGGAGATGGTGGAAACGGCGGAGCTCGAAGAACGTCAGATGAATCTTCCGCATGCGAAACAATTGTACGAAGACGTGATCCGTCTGTATCCGTCGAGCAGAGAAGCGGACATCGCCCGCGCCCGCCTGGCCGCGCTCAACCGCGAGTAGTCTCCGTCGATTTGGGGAACCAGGGAATGAACGCGTTGGTTGTCCGCTGATAGATTCTATACTCCTCGCCGCGACTGGCCAGCGCCTGTTGCTCAGCCAACGGGATGCCCGTCACTTTCAACAGGGCCCAGCCCATCCCCAGCGGTCCAATCAATGTGAGCGGCCAGCCCGGCGCACCGATCGCCATCACGACATACGACCACCAATGCAGCCATTCGAAGAAGTAGTTGGGATGGCGCGAGTAATGCCACAGACCGTCCCGACACACGCGATCCCTGTTCCACGGTTTTGCCCGGAACCGTGCGAGTTGCCGGTCCGCCGTGCCTTCCCCCGACACCGCCGCGATCCAGATCAGCAGGCCGAGGAGTTCCGCCAGTCCGAAAGGCGGCCTGGGGTTCTGAATGACGATCAGGAACGGCAGCGAAAAGGCGGAGACGGCGACGGCTTGGAGTTGGAAATAGCCGAACATCATCCATCGTTCTTCCGGCCCCCAGCCCTCGCGCACGCGGCGATAGCGAGCGTCTTCTTTCTTGCCGATCACCCGGTCGGTCAAAATATAGAAGCCGAGACGTCCCGCATAGATCGACGCCATCATCGCGACCGCCAGCTTTCGATCACGATCGCCCGTCGCCTGCGACACATACCAGAGCACGGTCGCGATCAATCCGACACACCATCCCACATCGGCGATAGAGGCGTTGCGCAGACGAAGCTGAAGGCCCCACAGAACCGCCATGAAAACCATCATGGCGGCGGATGCCACGAGCACCAAGCTCAGAGGATCGGATTTCATCACGGCGTTCGCTCAGGATAGTCCCAGAGATCCTTCCCATGTTCGGTGCGCCCGGTCAGCCACTCCCGGAATCCCGGGATCGGAAATGAAAGAATCTGCTGAAGCTTGTCGCACTGCAACGAGAGATCCGCCGGTCGTGGAGCGCCCGCATGGTGCCTGGAAGAGGCCTTCACGAGCCGGCCGTTCAGCTCCGGGTACCAGGGCAACAGCGCCTCCCCGATCTCCCATCGCGACAGCCGCTCGCGGCCGCCCAGATGGTAGAGGCCTGGACGGCCGGACTCCATCAATTCCCAGATCGCGCGCGCAATGACGCCGGCAGGAAGCGGACATCGAAATTCATCCGCATAGAGCGTCACGTCCTTGCCGGATTGCGCAGCCCGGCACATGTGTTCCACGAAGCTCCGATCCCCTGTCGACGACGTGCCGGCCGTCAACACGATGCGCAGCACCGAGTGGCGTGGATTCCGCAACACGATTCGTTCGGCTTCGAGCTTCGTCTCGCCGTAGACGTTGATGGGTTTTGCCTCGTCCGATTCGTTGTACCAGCCTTTTGCTCCATCGAACACCTCCCCGCTGGAGATGAACAGGAAGGGGATGTCGCTCGCCACCCCGGCCAAGTGAGCCGTCGCGCCCACGTTCACCAGATGCGCGAATTTCGGATCCTGTTCGCAGTCCCTGGTACGGCTCACGGCGGCGCAATGAATGACGGCCTGGGGCTCGATCGTCCGAAACACCGTGTCCACTTCCGGGAAGCGAGTCAGATCGACCTCGCGGCGGGTCAGCGCCCGCGCGTCCCACTCAGGCGCCCAGCGAAGCGCGGTCTTTATGAGATAGTGACCGATCAGGCCTGCGGCCCCGGTGATCAGGACAACGGGTCTCATCGCGATCCCTGTCCTGCCGCCCTGATGTCCGGCACCTCGATCACCCTCACCTGATCCGGAGGATGGTCGACCGCATGGAGCAACGTGGCCAGCATGTGGTAGATCGTCACCAACCCCAACCGACGCGCTGAGTCATGCGTGGAGTGCAGCCGCTCGCACACCCAATAGCCGGGCTTCAGGAGGAGCGGCCACCGGTGGCCGGGGCCGAGAACGTACCAGGGCCTGACGATGGTCGCCGGGAGACCGGTTGCACGCAGGGCGGCTTCGCAGACGGCCCGTACGGCGATGTACTCTTTCATGATCGGCGCCGGGTGGGCCACGCTCACATAGATGAAATGGCGGATGCCGGCATCGTTGGCGGCGCCGATTGCCGCCAAGGCCGACACCTGATCCACGGCCCGGAACTGCGGCCCTTTCCACGGCGCAGGCTTCGGCACGCCGACCAACTGGACGACGGTGTCGCAGCCGGCCATCGAGTCGCGGAGCGAGGCGCGGTCGAACACGCTGCCCACGACGGTCTCGCATCCGTCCGGCAGTTTATCGAGCGACGAAGGTCTGACGATCGCCCGGACCGAATGCTTCCGTTGAAGCAGGAGTGGAATCAATCGGCTGCCGACATACCCGGTCCCGCCGGTGAGAAATACGCGCCGTGCGACGGCAGCGACGGACATGTGCGACCTAATTTCTGGTGAGCTTCCGATAGCGGATACGGTGCGGCTGGTCCGCTTCCTTGCCGAGCCGCCTCTTCCGGTCGGCCTCGTAGTCCGTGTAGTTGCCCTCGAACCAGACCACTTTGCTTTCGCCCTCGAAGGCCAAGATGTGAGTCGCGAGACGGTCGAGGAACCAGCGGTCGTGGCTGCTGATCACGGCGCAGCCGGCGAAATTTTCCAACCCTTCTTCGAGCGCGCGCAGCGTGTTGACGTCGAGGTCGTTCGTCGGCTCGTCGAGGATGACGAGGTTGGCGCCCTCCTTCAACATGCGGGCGAGGTGGACGCGGTTGCGCTCGCCGCCCGAAAGGTCCTTGACCTTCTTCTGCTGATCCGTCCCGGCGAAATTGAACCGCGCGCAGTAGCCGCGGGCGTTGACTTCCAGCTTGCCGAGCTTGACGGTGTCCCGTCCGTCGGAAATAATTTCGTAGACCGTCTTGTTGCCGTCCAGGCTCCGGTCTTGATCCACGTACCCGAGCTTGACCGTTTCGCCGATCTTGATGGTGCCGGCGTCCGGCTTTTCTTTTCCGATGATCATCTTGAACAGGGTCGTCTTGCCGGCCCCGTTCGGTCCGATGACGCCGACGATACCGCCTTTCGGTAAGCTGAACGACAGATTCTCGTAGAGCACCTTGTCGGCGAACGCTTTGCTGATTGCATTGGCCTCCACCACGACGTCACCGAGCCGCGGGCCGGGCGGGATGTAGATCTCCAAATCCTCGGACCTGGCTTCCTGCTTTTGATTGACCAGCTCCTCGTACCGATTGAGCCGCGCCTTGCCCTTGGACTGGCGCGCCTTCGGCGACATGCGAATCCATTCCAATTCATGCTCCAAGGTTTTCTTCCGCTTCGATTCAGCCTTCTCTTCCTTCTCCAGCCGGTCTTTCTTCTGCTCCAGCCAGGAGCTGTAATTGCCCTGAAACGGAATCCCGTGCCCCCGGTCCAGCTCCAGAATCCATCCGGCCACGTTGTCGAGAAAATACCGGTCGTGCGTGACCGCGATCACCGTGCCCTTGTATTGCTGTAGGTGCAGTTCCAGCCACTGGACGGACTCCGCATCGAGATGATTGGTCGGCTCATCGAGCAGCAGGATGTCGGGCTCCTGGATGAGAAGCCGGCAGAGCGCCACGCGCCGCTTTTCCCCTCCCGACAGCGTCTCGATGTTCTGGTCGGACGGCGGGCAACGCAGCGCGTCCATCGCGACCTCCAGCTCGTTTTCCAATTCCCACCCGTTCGCCGCCTCGATCTTTTCCTGCAACTGCGCCTGCTTGTCGAGCAACTTTTCCATTTCGTCCGGGGACGCTTCGCCGATCTTGTTGCTCACGGCCTCGTACTCTTTCAGCAGCGACACCACCTCCTTGCGTCCCTCTTCGACGATCTCCTTCACGGTCTTCGCCGGGTCGAGTTGCGGCTCCTGCTCGAGCAAGCCGATGCTGTAGCCCTTGGACCGTGAAATTTCCCCGGTGTAGTTCTGGTCCACGCCGGCAATGATCCGAAGCAGCGAGCTCTTTCCGGAGCCGTTCAAGCCGAGCACGCCGATCTTCGCGCCGTAGTAAAAGCCGAGATAGATTTCCCTCAGAACCTGCTTCTTCGGCGGATACACCTTGCCGACATTGACGAGAGAAAAAATGACTTGTTTATCGTTGGTCGCCATTGGACTCCTTGATACTTAGGCGCTGCACGGTGAATCTTCAGGAGACAGGCACCTTATCAAAGCGCGCGATGGTTCCACAATCCCGCCGCATCAGTTTGATCGTGACCGGCCGGTGAGCTTTGTGATAATGAGACAGCCGAAAGCGCTCTTCACGAGCGAGCATCATGCCGGCACCGTCAAGACTCACCAAGATCTGGTATCAAAGTTTCGTCGATCCCGTTCAACAGGCGGCCTACTGCGACGAATTGTCGCACACGCTCGCAGCGATCGCCGGTCCGGACGTCACCTTCGACGTGCACGGCGTGGATCCGCCCGATCTCGAACTGCATCGGCTGACCGAATTCCGCTGCTCGCGACAGGTGATCCGCAACGCCGTCGCGGCCGAACGGGAGGGCTGCGATGCGTTCGCCATCGGACATTTTCAGGACGGCGGCCTCTATGAAGCGCGGGCTGCCGTCGATATTCCCGTGCTCGCCCTCGGTGAAGCGGCCATGCTTTACGCGTGCATGGTGGGACGGAAGATCGCGCTCGTCACGATCAACCCGATCTTCATTCCCATGCACGAAGAACAGATCGATCGCTACGGACTGGGCAAGCGGGTCGTGGCGGTGGAGGCGATCGAGGCCGACCCGGCCACGCTGGTACGGGCGTTCACCGACGAGCCGACGTTTCGACAGGTCCTCGATCAATTTCACCGGCAAGTGGAGCCGCTCGTTCGGGCCGGCGCGGAAGTCGTCATCCCGGCCGGCGGGCTTCCCTCGCTGCTGTTCGCACGTCTCAAACACTTCACCATCGGCGAAGCGTTGGTCCTGAATGGCATTGCCGTACTGGCGAAGATGGCCGAAACGGCGGTGGCCCTGCATCGGTTCGACGGCACGACAGCCAGTCGAGCCGGGACATTCCGGAAGCCCTCCCCCAAGGCGCTGCAGGAATTCCTCGAGTCCTAAAGGAGATTTTATGGAACATCCGACCGACACCCTGACTCGCTGCTGTGCGGCTGCATTCGGCGCAGTGCTCTTCGCCTTTGTCGCAGCAGGAGCGGTGTGGGCCGACGATCGAGAGCAGCGGGACCTGGTCGATCAATCGCGCATGACGCTGGAGAATTTTCTCGCGGGCTCCAATATGGGGTGGTTCCGCGACCACATCAAAGACGCCAGGGGTCTGTTTATCGTCCCCCAGTTTCTCAAGGCCGCCTTTTTCTTCGGCGGCGCGGGCGGGAGCGGAGTCTTCGTTGCGAAAGACCAAAAAACCGGTGAATGGAGCGAGCCGGCGTTCTTTACGATGGGAGCCGGCAGCTTCGGGTTTCAGTTCGGCGCGCAGGCCTCGGAAGTCGTGCTGCTCGTCTTGACGCAGAAGGGCGTGGATGGCCTTCTGCTCGGCAACTTCAAACTCGGCGCGGACGGGTCGGTCGCCGTGGGCCCGGTCGGGGCCGGAGTCGCCGGCGCCACGACGCCGAATCTGAGCGTGGATCTGTTGTCGTTTGTGCGGGCGAAAGGATTATTCGCGGGCGTGTCGTTGGAAGGGGCCGTACTTGCGGCCAGAGACGAATGGAGCCGGCAGTATTATGGCAAACCGGTCAGTCCCGCCGACATCCTCATCAGGCACGAAGTCAAGAATCCGCACTCAGAAAGCCTCCGCCTGGCCATCGTGAAGGCCGCCGACGCGAAATACCGTCCGAAGGAGTAAAAGTTCTGCACCTCTCCTCGGTGTTTCAAACTATCTGAAGGGCTATGTCCGCCCGGCATCCTTCCGCTACTGCAAGCTAGCCATAATTTTGTCATTGCGAATCATGTGTCGCATATTTTTCACAGACATGCTTTCCGATAAGGCGGCCGCCCAACAGATTGCCTGTTTCGTTCCAGTGGCCGTCTCCGTAATTCGGCGGAAATCCATACAGGAACAGCGGATCGTCAGTGGCGATCTGCAGAAAAGGCTCCCGTAGCTTTAAGAGGTCAATGCCTTCTTTTTCCGCCAATCGTGCAATCCGATTCTCAGGATAGGCAAGATCTGCAAGTCCGTATTCTTCCTTTATCTTACGTCGAATAGCTTCATCGGGGAATACCTGTATAGGATCAGGAATGAGGACCATCAAAAAGCGCATGTCTCGTGCCAAAGTAGCGTCTCGCATGGCGAGGATTAACCATTCGGTCACCGACCAGGCATCAATCCATGTCTTGTCAACGGGAGGCGAAAACATTTCAGGGAACTGAGGTTTCACGAGGATGGCCCCATCTCTTGCCGCATCAAAGCGGCGAGGCTGCGACTCCTGCTGCCCCGACCATACCGACTTCATCATGAAGAGCTGCTTCCCAAGCTGCAGCAGGTACGATCGGTTCACCAACAAATGTGCGACCACAGAACGTTGTCGGGCATGTCGGTACGGCGCTTCGAGCCGAAATGAGTTATCGATCGAGAATGTTTCGTTTTGGGAAATGTAATATGGCCTGAATTTTTGGGATTCGACCGAGAGCGGGCGCGAATTATCGGCCACATCGTTTCCATTGTAGAAGGCTAGGATCACCAGGTCGGGCTGATATTGTAGGACAGACCGGTCAAGGAGAAGATAGCTTTGCGCCGTTCCGTACCCCGAAACTCCAAAGTTTAGGACCTCATACGCTTGCTTCGACGCCGCACAGGAAGATAGTGCAGTCGCCATGACACTCGGGAATGTTTCGGCCTCCGCGACATTACTGCCCTCAGTAAAGGAATCTCCGAGAACCGCGATTCTAAATGTTCCAGCTGGTTTGACAATCTGATGCTCGATATCGCGAAAGCCCGCCTCGTTGATCCGAACCCACGCCCTCGCCTCATGAACGGAATATCCCTCGACCTTGGGAAAGAACGACCACCCCAGCACGTCATCGGAGCGAATGAAGACGGGGAATGACAGGCCTACCACACGGAGAACCAGTTCGATGCCTACAAGTGTCGCACAGACGCTTCCGCACACCAGCATAGAATTTGTCAGGAATCTCCGCATCATGAGGCAGTCAGCACCCTGCTCAAAAAGGTGCCGAGGCGAACGAGCACGGCATCTGGAATCTCGTGTCCTCCGCGAAAGCTGTGCCATTCGACGCTGAGACCCGCGCCTTTCAACTCATCGCGCAGTCGCTCGGCCATCACGAACGGCAGCATGGAGTCCTGCGTGCCGTGGCTTTGGAACACCGGCAAGCCCGTTCGTTTGGCGACCGACGGCTGCCAGTCCTGCCGAGCGAGGAGCGTGCCGGACAATTGCACCATTCCCGCAAACGGAATGGGTTGGCGCATCACGACGTCGCAGCTCAGCATGGCGCCTTGGGAAAATCCTCCGATCACCGTCGCCCGGTAATCGACCGGCAGCAGGCGGGGTAGTTCGTTCAGGAATCGGTCTATCGCCTCGCGCACCGGAGGAAGGCCCCGCGGCACTTCCTTCGACAAATCCCGCGGGCGTCCGGCGGCGCGGTCCGCTTCGAGTCGCGCCATGTCGATCAACCACCAGGCGCGCGAGTCCCCGTAGCCCATGCCGAGCGACAGCGGTCCTTCCGGAAACAAAAATCTCGTCCCGGTCGGAACAGCGAGACTGTCAGCCAGCGGAACCAAATCATTTCCCGGCGCACCGAATCCGTGCAACAGGATGACGAGCGGCCCCTTGCCCGCGCCGTTGCCGTCCGCCCCACCGACCATGCGCGTTTTCAAACCGCCCAGGACCGCTTCTCGCATCGAAAGCCGCTACGCGTGGTACAGATACTGGAGGAGCGCCACCATGCCGTAGAGAGACGATTCGATGACCGGCTGTTGGTACAGCGGCACAAATGCGCCTTGTTCGTTGGCTTCCACTTCGTCGATGACGTACTGAATCTGCTTCATCCTCAGTTCCTGATCTTTTTCCTGTCCCAACGCCTGAACCATGTGGCGATGGAGGTGCTCCAGGACCGCGGTCTTTGCTTGGCTTGCCGCTTGGTACAACAAATACGCGGCGGTCAGCGCCAGCAGCACGTTCACCGACCAGGTCAGGAGCAGGATCGAAGGATAGTTCCACACGTCGAAGTAGTCGTTTCGCGCCGCGATCATGATCAGCAGGGCAATGAAGGGATACCGGATCAGCCGATTCACCACTTGCGTGCGCTGGCTGATGAGATCGATTGCCGCCAGGTATTTGAGCTTGTCAAATTCGTCCTTCTGATGAGGCAGGAGCCCGTACCGGCGCAAGTATTTATCTTGGACGTGCTCGGACCACCCGCCGGTTGACGTCGTCACCCAACGGATCCAACGCCGGCACAGCATGACGGCGTCAAAGACGGCGAGGTTGAGCACCACCACCAAGCCTAAGCTGGCGGCCGACATGATGGAGTCAACGGTGCAGCTCAACTCGCCCCGACAAGGATGAATCAGCTCATCGTTCAGCACCCAGTGCTTGAGCGGCCACATGACGCCGACATAGAGGAACGTGAGCAGCATGATCCGCGCGGCACGCTGCGCCGGCATGCCGGCCTGGCGCGACCAGAGCCACGCCTGATCCACCGTGGTCGCGCTCATGGTCGCGACCGGGTGATACACCCGCCGGATATTCATCCATACGGTACGCGGCGAAAACGGCTCGCGAGCTGCCGTATCGTCGAAATTATATTCTTCGGTGACGGCCTTGCTGTTCCCGGCAAGATCGTAGAGTCCCTTGCTGAGGAAGATGAGGCAGAGAATCACCACCAAGCCGCGCAGCACCTCGCTGGGCCAGACACTGACGCCCGCCGTCAGCGAAAAAGGTTCACCCTCATCATGATTCGCGAGCACCGCTCCCGCACCGCCGAACACCACGAACAGGACAAAGACGCCGATAAGCACGATCCCGAGTACGGATACCAAACCGGTATGGTTGACAACCCAGAGCCACATCCGTTCATTGCTCCAGGCGATCAGGATGCCGATCAGCACCAGGACGAGCACTGACGCGGCCACCGCGGTATTGTCAAAACCCACGCCTTGCTTGAGCTGGCCAAGATTCTCCGTAGAGGCAAGGTCCTGGCGCAAGGGATGAACCGTCCGGATCCTCTCCCGGTCCACCACACTGAGGTCCACCGCCCCTTGACGGCCCACCTCGAAGATTCTCGGGTGGGAGCCGGCATCATACAACCGTTCCGTCGGAGTCAAGGCCACATGATAGGCGGAGGAACAGGGGCCCGTTTGCTGCTGATGGCCGTTCGATTCGCACGCGACGTGACCGACGGCCTGGAGCGCGGCGAAATAGCTGGCCGTCTGATAACTGCTGCGAAACGGCGGCACGTCGCGCTGGAGCGCTCCTTCGAGTTGCAGGCCGAACGGAGAGGCGACGACCAGGTTGCGCGTCGACTTGTACTCGCTGGGATGGAGATAGCGCGCGTCGAGGTCCACGGTAAAGAAGATCGCGTGCGGAAACGAAGGGCGAAGCGCTTTGATGATGAGCAGCGCATCGTAGGGATCCGTCCCCAGAATCCCGATGGCCCGCGCACCTTCACCTTCTTCGTAAATGCGGTTCGCGAGCGCGCGCACATAGTCGAGCTGGCCGGTTCCTTCGGGCCGATCACGCGGCCCATCCTTCGATTGGTCGGCGGCCTTTCGAGTTTTCGCCCCGTCGTCGCCCGGCACTTCGCCGTCGAGCCCGCTCAAGTAACTGTACCGAAAGACGTTCAGCGTGAGCGACTCGTAGTCGGCGGAGCGCTGGACCTGCAGGTCGACGGCCTCCGGCACGGTCGCACACCAGGATTTGACGGCGACCGGCACTTGAATTTCCTTGAGATCCGTTTCCGGCAATGTCGCGATCTTGGCGCAGGCGGCGGCGCGGAATTCGATCGGCAAGGCACGGCCGTAGAAGGAATCCCATTCCCCGATCAAAATGACGGCATCCCAGCCAAGCCGGACTTGGCGGCGTTCCAGCTCGGCAACCACCGCTTCGAACAGCCGATCGTCCGAGCCGACGTCGAACAACAGGCGGAGGTCCGCATCTGCCAGCCGCTGATAAAATTCCTCCTCGCACGCGACATACGTTGTGCAGACCTCTGTTTTCCCGGCTCCCCGCTTCAGCCCGTACGCGAGCAAGCCCTTCATGGCACTCGCCCACGGCGAATAGAGATCGATTTTTCCGTCGCCGTTCGGCCAGATCCCGACCCCCTCGTGCGGGTCGGCATAGAGATTCCCCGCTTCCTCCAAGAGCGATCGAAAACCCGATGAACTGCGCGGGCCGATGATCTTGAACGTGACGGCGCGCCGAAGGACCGGGTTCAACCAGACCAGTTTTTTATCCTCGGTGAGGAGACATTCGCTCTTGCGAGACGATTCCCGACACACCAACCCTTGCGAGAGCGACGTGAGGGTGGCGAAGAAGCCCCGGCTCATCGTCTCGTCCGGCAGCCAAATCACGAGCACGCTGTCGCCTCGCACGCTTTTCTCGCTGCAGGCCCGCGTTTTTCGCTCGCGATACCACTCGTACGGCAGCGCTTGGACAGAGCCCTGCGGCTCCCATTCGACGAACGACAAGTGCCCTTCGTCTTCCGGCACGTAACAGGCCACCCCCAAGGCGGTGCCAACGGCATAGCGGTCGCGGAGCCGCGATTCCGTGCTTTCGACGTACGGGCCGCCGGTCGTCGTGACCATGAGGACGGTGAGATGCTGGCCGTCTCGGACCCGAGCAGCGATGGCTTGTTTGAGAGGCCTCAGCCGATCGATCAGCGAACGAGACGGGGATGTCCCGCCGGTTCCGAGCGATGCGCCGGAGATGGCCCGCTGGACGGCCGCGACAGGATCTTCCCACAGCCTCGCCCTCACGAGCTGCTCGCCGGTCGCGGCCTTCATCTCCAGACTGGATCCCACTGGGCGGGAGCTCCGCAACGGCTCCTTCACCAGCAGCACACCGGCAATCGCGAGCAGCAGCGTCAACGCTCCCGCGATGGCCAGTTTGGAATCGCCCTGCTTCTTGGCCACGAATCGCCGCCTTTGAAGATGAATGGCGGGGCCACTCTACAACAGACAGTGAGGGGGACTGCAAGGTGGGACTGTTAGGAGCTGCAACTCACTGCGAGATGCCTGCCCCAGTCCGGCGGTGGAGCGGCATAGGATTCCATTCCGGGGTGCTCGCTGTAAGGATCTTGCAAAACGGTCAGCAAACGATCGATTTCGGAGAAATCCTTCGCCTGCGCCCGTTCAATCGCCGTTTGAGCGAGATAATTCCTCAACACATACTTGGGATTGACGGCCATCATCCGCTCCCGCCGTTCTCCGTCCCGGCTGCACTCCTTTCTCAACCGCTCGCGATAGCTAACCGCCCAATCGTCGAACCGCCCGCGATCCGGAAAGTGCCGGCGCAATCCCTCTCTCTCACCTTCTCCCTTCAAGGGAGAGGGCTGGGCGAAGGTGACGAATTCGCCCAGTTCGCGGAATACGATGGTGTAATCCGCATGATTCGCCTGAAGCAGGCCCAAAAAATCCCGAATCAGGCCATCGTCTTCGGACATGGCCTCGTTCAGCCCCATTTTCGCTCGCATGAGGGCCAGATACTGCCCTTCGAATATCGGCGTGTAGGCGTCCAGCGCCGGTTTCAGCAGGTCTTTTTCCGCGAGCGGCAAGAAGGCCTGGGCCAGACAACTGAGGTTCCACAATGCGATGTACGGTTGTTGGTCGAAGGCGTACCGGCCGTTGTGGTCCGAATGGTTACAAATGAAACCGGCATCGTAGTGATCCATGAACCCGAACGGACCGTAGTCGAGGGTCAGGCCGAGGATCGACATATTGTCCGTGTTCATGACGCCATGGGCCCAACCGACTGCCTGCCATTGAGCGATGAGGTTGGCCGTCCGTTCGACGACGTCGGCAAACAACCGCGCGTATCGGTCCTTTACCTCTTTGAGATCGGGGAAATGGCGGCCGATGACGTAATCGGCCAGGAGCGCGAGATGCTCGTACTGTTTTCTGTAGTAGAACACCTCGAAGGTGCCGAACCGCACGTGAGACGGCGCCATTCGCAAGAGCATCGCACCGGTTTCGACCCGCTCCCGATAGATCTTCTCGTCGCTGCCCACGATGCTGAGCGCCCGCGTCGAGGGAATACCGAGCGCCTGCATGGCTTCGCTGCAGAGGTATTCACGGATGGTCGACCGCAAGACGGCCCGGCCATCGCCGTCTCGAGAAAAGGGCGTCATACCCGCGCCCTTGAGGTGCAGATCCCAGGTTTCACCACGCTCGTTTGCAGCTTGGCCCAGCAGGATGGCCCGGCCGTCGCCGAGCTGCGGGACATAGATGCCGAACTGGTGGCCGGAATAGAGCATGGCGAGCGGTTCCATGCCCTCGCTCAACATGCTGCCGCCGAAGAGCCCCGTGAACTCGGGGCGACTGAATTGGCCGGGATCGAGATCGATCAGCCGAGCCGCCGCCGCATTGGCGTGCACGAGATACGGCGCAGCCGTGAACGGAGTCGGATTCAGCTTGGCATAGAAGGCCTGTGGCAGACGGGCATAGCTGTTATCGAAGACCAACTCTTCGAGACTCCGCAGGGCCATGGATCTGTGTAACACGACATCGGCCCGTCATGCCATCGAGGATGGTCTTTATCTCGCATCATGAAAGATGATGCCGGCGGTATAGCGATGGCCCGAACGGACGAGGCTCACGCCGTGCCGAAGCGTGACCCGGTAGGTACCTCGGCCGCCCCGTACCGGACGCTGATTGACGGCGAAGATGACCGCATCGCCTTGCTGAAGCGGCACGACGATCGGCCGCGACTGCATCCGAGGCCGCTGTTCCGTCATGACGAATTCGCCGCCCGTGAAGTCGCGTCCTGGTTCGGACAGGAGGATCGTCATTTGAAGCGGGAACACGTGCTCGCCGTAGAGATCCTGGTGCAGGCAATTATAATCTTCCGGTCCATATCGCAAGAGCAACGGCGTCGGCTTGACTTGCCCGGCCTGATGGCACCGTGCAATGAAGTCCGCATGCCGGTCCGGATAGTGCACGGCCACACCCAGGGCCCGGTTCCAGCGGTTGGCGATCGGGACCAGACGGGGATAGAGGCTCGTCCGAAGCCTCGCGACGATCTCGGGCAGCGGGTACGCGAAGTATTTGTACTCGCCGCGTCCGAAACCATGCCGCGCCATGATGACGCGGCTCCGGAACAGCTCGTCGCGGGAGTAAAACCCCACGATGGTCGCACATTCATCAGGCGAGAGCAGCCGTCCGACGGTGGCGTTTCCTTGGGCGTCGAGATGGTCGGCGACTCGTTCCCAATCGATCGCCTCGATTCGTTCGCCGATGCGCATGGGCCGCGCCGCGCGCACGGTGGTCAGGGTCCGTGGGGTCATGGCATGTTGGCTCGCTCCATGAGACACCTTGCTTCGTTAAACCCTATCGCCCTCCGTTTGGAAGCTCCCGATCGAGTGTAAAGACGAAAAAGCGTTCACCGAGCTGCACGTCGATATCGGTGAACACACCCAGGATTTTGGCGCCGGTGATCTCGCTCACCTGTTCGCACAGTTTGTCCCGTCCTTGCGCGATCAGGGTTTGCCGCAGCCGTTTCACCATGTCGACCCCTTCCGGCGTCTTCGCCAACTGGCGTTCGGCCGGCGTGAGGACGCCTTTCAGACGCACGATCACCATGTCGCGGACGATCGAGGCCCGCACGTCCTCGGGACCCCGGCCCATGAATTCCTGCTCGAATTTGATGATCGCGTTGCGCAATGCGTTCTCCATGACGCCTCCATTTCCGAGCAATTATAGGATTCCATGAGAAGCATGGACAAGCGGCACCTAACAGGATGTTTACCAAACTATTTGGGAAACTGTGTGAAAATACGACCCCAGCGGCTCGGAGACGTTTTTGGAATAGCCCCGCAGGCTGTTCAAAAAGGCCGTCCGGCAAGGCCGCAGCGAGCGAAGAGGCGAATCGTACTCTGTCTCGTACGTTGAGCCTCTGAGGGATGCGAGAACGAAGCCGGAGGACTTTTTCAACAGCCTGCTAAGCCGTTTGTCTCACCGTCTCGCGGATCATGGGCCTTTCGGACCATCACACCGGAGTTCTTGAGTCCTGAGACACACTCTGTTCTTGACGCTACGCCGACCGCCATATTATGGAAGACGACGGCGCTGCTGCCGATTCCCGGAGATCCACGAGAATGGGCAGGACGCCCGGTTCAGGATTTGGGCCGTAGGGCGATCGGCAGAGGCAGCGGGAAGGCCGGTCGCAGTACAAGCCAACGCAGGCGCGTTGACGGACGTCAACAGTGCCGGTTGGCTTTTGTGTTTTATGGGACTTGAAATGTGGACGTTCGCCGCGCTGATCATTCCTCTGCTGCCGCTGTTGACCACGCTGATCGTGGTCGCCGGCGGCGGCACGTCGGCGCGCACCCGAGTCAAGATTGCCGCCTGGCCGATCGGTGTGGCCTGCTGCGGCGCCGTTGCGGTCCTCTATGCCGTCGCGATGCACGGACCGATCACGATCCGGTTTTATGATCCCGCCATTGCGACCTCATTCCCCGTTCCGCTCGGTTTCTACATCGATCGTCTCAGCGCGGTCATGATGGTGCTGATCTCCGCCATCGGCGTGGTCATCTACGTCTACTCCGTCGCATACATGCAGCAAGAGCCGCACGAGCGCCGCTATTTCTCGCTCCTCGGTGTCGCGGTCTGCGTATTGCTCTGCATGGTCTCCAGCGCCAATCTCATGATGCTGTTTCTGTTCTGGCAGATTCTCACGTACCTGCTCTATCTCCTGATTCACAACCACACCCACGCCGCAACACTCGAAAGCGCCTTCCGAACCTTCGCGCTCCTGCGGATCGGAGATGTCGCCTTTCTTGCCGGAACGGCGCTGGCCTATGCGCTGTATGGCACGCTGGAATTTCCTGAATTGTTCGCCGCGGCCGTCGAATCGAGCGCCACGATCACACTGCTCCCCGGCGTGGAGTTGAGCGGAGCGACGGGGGTCACGCTGCTCCTCCTCATCGGAGCCATGAGCAAGTCGGCGCAGTTTCCGCTCCACATCTGGCTCCCGCGCTATCTCTATGCGCCGACGCCGGTGACGGCGCTTCTGCACGCCGGCATCATCAACGCCGGCGGCTTTCTCATCAACCGGCTGGCGCCGCTGTTCGGCCTGAGTTCGACGACGTTGCATGTCGCCTTTCTCATCGGAACCCTCACCGCGATCCTTGGCGCGGCCATGATGCTGGCCCAGAACGACATCAAGAACATGCTCGGCTTCTCGACGATCGGGCAAATGGGATACATGGTCATGGAATGCGGCCTGGGAGCCTTTGCGCTCGCCGTCTTCCACCTCATCGCCCATGGCCTGTTCAAGGCGACGGTGTTCCTGAATTGCGGCAACGTCATCCATAAGGCGCGGCTGGAGCCGCATTTCCCTTATGTCGACCATAACGAGGAGGAAGGGCATTTCTCTCGGCTCACCTGGTCGACGGGTTTCGTCACCACGCTGCTCATTCCTCTCTTGATTCTGCTCCTCACGCATGGCTTGCTGCGCATCCCGCTGCTGGAATCACAAGGAACAGTCATTTTTCTCTTCTTCATTTGGATCACCTCGTCGCAGGCGATCCTGACACTCACGCGCCTGCGAGCCATCGCGTCATGGAAAGTATCGGCGGCGATGCTGCTCACCCTCTTGTTCGTCGTGTTCGTGTACCTGTTCGCGGTCGAATCGTTCACGGCATTTTTGTATCCCAAACCCGACGACGTCGCCTCCTACTTCAAGACGGCCGAGCTGCCGAGCCGGCTCTTCGACATGATGATCGGCGCGGCGACGCTCATGACGATCATCGGCTGGGTCTACGTCTATGTCAGGGCTCACGGCCGATCGCTGCCGATGCCGGCCTGGATCGACGGCATCCGCCTCCGCCTCTATGTCCTCTTTGTGAACCGTCTGTATGTCGACGAATGTGTTGAGCGCGTGCAGCGGGCCCAGTTGTCCGCAATCCGGCGCATTGAGCAGCGCGCGCAGGGTGGGACGTGATGATGGGCGCACTTGACAGGGTCCGGGTGCCGTATTAATGGTTACGGCCTGATGAGGTCGTTGTGACGCTCGTCTTCTTCGTGCCGTTTCTCTTGCTGGCAGCCGCCTGCATCGTGGTGCTCGGATCGGTCGGCTCCCAGCATGCGCGGGCGAAGATCGCCGCCTATCCCATCGGAGCCGCGTTCCTGGGTTCCGTGGCGACGCTCTATCTCGTTGCCACGGGCGATCCCCTGGAGATCCGCTTCTACAATCTGTCGTCCGTCGCCTCCTTCGCGATCCCCATCGGGTTCTACATCGACCGGCTGAGCGCGGTCATGATGACGCTCATCACCGGCGTCAGCGTCATCATCTACAGCTACTCGATGGGATACATGTACCAGGACCGGCATGCCCGCCGGTACCTCGCCATGATTTGCCTGACCGATTTCGTCCTGATCTGCATGGTGTCGAGCGCCAACCTCATGATGCTGTTCCTCTTTTGGCAGGTGCTCAGCTACCTGCTGTATGTGCTCGCGCACAACCATGCCCACGCAGGAACGCTGGCCGGCGCCTTCAAGACCTTTACGCTCTTGCGCGTCGCGGATACGGCGTTTCTCGCCGGCATCGCGCTCGCGTATCAACTGTATGGCACGCTCGAATTCCAGGAGCTGTTCCGGCGCGCCGCCGACCAGCCGGTCGTCTTATCGCTCTGGCCGGGCATGGAGATGACGGGCGTCACCGCCGTGACCTTGCTCCTCTTTGTCGGGGCCATGGGGAAATCGGCGCAGTTTCCGATCCATTTCTGGCTTCCCGGATCGCTGTTCGCCCCGACCCCGGTCCACGCGTTGCTGCACGCGGGCATCATCAATGCCGGCGGCTTTCTGATCAACCGGCTGGCGCCCCTCTTCGGCCTGAGCTCGACCACGCTGCATGTCGCCTTTCTCATCGGAACCGTCACCGCGATGCTTGGCGCGTCCATGATGCTGGCCCAGAACGACATCAAAAAGACGCTCGGGTTTTCGACGATCGGGCAGATGGGGTACATGATCATGGAGTGCGGCTTGGGGGCCTTCGCGCTCGCCGTGTTTCATTTGATCGCGCATGGGTTGTTCAAGGCGACGGTGTTCCTCAACTGCGGCAACGTGATTCACAAGGCCCGGCAGGAACCGCATTTCCCTCATGTCGACCATCAGATCGAGGAGCCCCGGCTGTCCCGCCTCACGTGGTTCACCGGATCCGTGACCACCTTGTTCATCCCCTTGCTCATCCTTCTGGTCACGCATGGGGTCCTGCGCATCCCGTTGCTGGAATCGCAAGGCACCGTGATCTTTCTCTTCTTCATTTGGATCACCTCCTCGCAGGCGATCCTGACGCTCACGCGTCTCCGCCAGGTCGCGTCCTGGAAAGTCTCGGCCGCCATGCTGTCGACGTTGCTGTTTATCGTGTTCGTCTATCTGTTCGCCGTCGAATCGTTCACGGAGTTCCTCTATCCGAATCCGGAGGAGGTCGCCTTGTATTTCAAGGCCGCCCATCTTCCCGGTTGGCTGTTCGACCTCATCATTGTGACGGCCACAGTGTTCACGGTCACCGGTTGGTCCTACCTCTACATGACGGCTCATGGAATGACCCTGCGGATGCCGGCTTGGATCGAGAGCGTGCGAATACGCCTGTACCTGCCCTTCATGAACCGCCTCTATGCCGACGAACTCTACGGGTTGCTGGGGCAGGTGTTCATGCGTCTGGTCCATCAAGTCGACAAACGTGAGCGAGGCTGGTCGCGATGACCGAGAGCGTCTTGATCCCATGGCTGCTGGCCGGCATCCCGCTCGTGGGAGCGCTGGCCTCTTTACCCTTCCGATCGGATCCCGAGCGGCTGAAGCAGTCCTGCGTCGTGTGGGCCGTGATCAGCCTCGGATCGGTCATGAGCCTTGCGGGTCGGATCGACGTGCCAGCAGAGGGGCTGTTGCCGCTCTGTCTCTTGCCGCTGGCGGCGATGATTTCGATTTTGGGACAGCCGGCTCACGTCGACCACCGGGCCTCCTGGGTTTTGACATTGTTGTTTCTTGGATTAGGCTTGTCCGCCCTGACCATCAGACCGCCGGTCGACGGCATCATGTTGACGCTTCTTTTGGCTCTGGTCGCGGGCTTGCTCTATCGGCACCACAGCGCTCTTTGGCCCAGGTCGTGGTGGGGCATCGGCGCCTATGGGCTGGGAGCCTTCTGTGCCGCCTTGTCGGTCGTCAGCGACGCGCCCGTTTCATCGGGTGCCTCACTCCTGGCTTGCGCGGTCTTGCTTCCGCTCCTGCCCTTTCACGATGGTTATCTGACGGCGCTGACGCGGCTGCCGGGCAGTCTGCCCGCTTTCATGGTCGTGCTGCTTCCCCTCGCCGGTCTCCACGGACTGGCGGCCGTGATGCCGACGGTCCCGGACAGCGTGGCATGGACCGTGGGTCTCTTCGCCTTAGCGGGAGCCTCGTACGGCGCGCTCAAGGCCCTGGCGCAATCCCGCATTCGTCTGCTGTTGGCCTACGGCAGTCTCTCGTTCTTTTCGATTCTCTGGTGGTTCGCCGCGGCTTCTCGAATCGTCACTCCGCGGGCCGCTCTCCTCGTCGGCACGGTGGGCCTGGCCACGAATGGACTGATGATCGCGTGGCAGGTGATCCGCACCAGGTACGGCGACGATGTGGACCCGCAAGCGATCAGCGGCCTCGCTTCCGGAATGCCGCACTATGCGGTGCTGCTGTCCTTGCTTGCGCTGGCTGCGATGGGCTTGCCGCCCTTCGGCGTCTTTGCCGGGTTCATGGGACTCCTGCTGAGCTCGCCGTTCCCTTCTTCGGCCGGCCTGTTGATCGCGCTCCTCGCCTGGCTCGCCGCGTCCTGGTACATCATGCAGATGGTTCAACGGCTGCTCTTCGGCATCCGGCGGCCCGAGTTGCGCTACACGGATCTGCTCGGCGCCGAATTGGCGTCTCTGTTGATCGTTGTGCTGGTGCTGTTGGCTTTGGGATTGGCGCCGGCGACCCTCTTCGCATCCGAACGACCCGTGATCGGGACTGTGGTTTTTGGAGAGTCTCCCACATGGAACCGCTAGACCGCGCGACCGACGCCGAATCGAGACGAATGGAGTTGCGCGGCGTGGTCCGTCTCGCGGGAGAAGTCATCGCGCAATATTGGCCGATGCGGACGTTCGTGCATCACAATCCGCTTCACAGTCTCGAATACCTTCCGTTCGAGGAAACCGTCCGCCGCGGAGAGCAATTCATGGGCGGCAGCGGCTATCTTCCCAGCCGTCAGTATCGTGCGTACCTCCGGTCGGGCCGCATCAAGATGGAGCATCTCGACGCGGCTTTGAGACCGCTCGCCCGCGACGCGCAGGTGGTCGCCGGATCACGGAAGGTGACGCATGGGGAGGTCTTGCGGGCCTGTCTGACCGAGGGCCTGTGCGACCCCGCCGTCGAGCCGCTCGACACTGAACTGCCGGACCCTTCACATGGGTTGGTCGACCGGCTCGCGGCGAAGCTGGCGTCGGTGCTCACCGTCCGGGATCTGCGCGAGCGAATCGGTAAGATCACGGAAGGGGACCGAGAGGCTTTAGGACGCTGGATCACGCTCTCGCACTGGTGCGACGACACGTTCGGCACGCAGATCGTCACCCAGATCAACGATCAATTGATCAAGTGGTGTGCGGCGTTCCTGGACGAAGGCCACGCGACCTGGGCCATGCCCGAGCGCGAGAAGGGACTGTACCTGGCCTGGAAAACGATCGCCGCTCATGAATGGTCCCCTTGCGGAATTGCAGACAGCGGTAGAAAAATCGCCGCCCTCCCCGAGCGTCCTGAGGATGCCCTGCTGGAAAGCCTCGATGCGCTCGGCATCCCGCCCGACCTTCGGCAGGATTATCTTTCCCTGCAATTGACCGCGCTGCCCGGATGGGCGGGCTTCATCAAGTGGCGGGAAGAAGAACGCGATTATCCTTGGCAGCGAGCCCATCCCGCCAGCCTGGTCAAATTTTTAGCCATCCGTCTCTGGTATGCGCGCGAGTTGGTCCACAAGGTGTGCCTGGACGAGCTCGGGATCGAGGGCCGCTACGATGCCGTTACGGCCTACATGCGGAGCAACCCCGAAGAATACTATCTCAGACGGCAGCGGGTCGCCGGCCGGCTGCCGGCCCTCTACGCCGAAGAGGTGGATCGATTACGGCATCAGAAACGCGACGGTTGGGCGAAGGTGATCGAACGGTACGAGATGGAAGTGGTTCCCCGGCAACGTGTGGCGGCCCGGCGCGACATGGCGAAAAGACTGTTGGCGTTGGGTGGATCGTTCGGTATCGAGCCGGCCGTTCTGATCGACACCGATCCTGACGATCTCAAGCAGTTGGTTCAGTGGATGGAGGCCTTCCCCGAATCGGACCATGGGCCGGTGTGGCTCAAGGCGCTTGAAGCGGGCTATCAGGAATCGCTCCTGGGCAAGCTGGTGCAGAACGGAGCAGGCCCGCGGAAAGTGCCGCACGGTCCTCTCGACGCCGACGGCGCGCGCGAGGCCGCTGCGGTTCGCCCCTATTCACAGTCGGTGTACTGCATCGACGTGCGTTCCGAGCCGTTCCGCCGCCATCTGGAATCGACCGGGGCGCACGAGACGTTCGGCTTCGCCGGATTCTTTGCGGCGTTCATCCGCTATCGCGCGTGGGGAAAGGAACATGACACGGAGCAGTTCCCGGTCATCATGCGCGCCAAGAACGAGGTGCGGGAGATCCCGCGCAGTTATCTCGACCATAACGTGTCCAAGCATGAGGCGCGCGCCAAGTGGGTCCACGCGGGCCACACGCTCCTGCATGATCTGAAGGAGAACGTCGTGACGCCTTACGTCATGGTGGAATCGCTCGGCTGGTTCTACACCTTGCCGATCTTCGGCAAGACGCTGCTGCCCGCCCTCTACCGGCGGTGGACGGCCTGGTTGCGGCGCCTGTTCGTGCCCACGATCGCCACGACGCTCACGGTCGACAAGCTGGCGCCGGATGAAACGGCGGAGATGCTGACCGCCGAGCAGCAGGCCACGGTGCGGAAAGCGCTACGGGAGCATGCCGGGTTGCGCAGTTCGCGCATCACGCCCGCGCTCGTGGAGGCGTTGCGGCAGCGCGCATTGAATGGACCGGGGGGCAATGAACCGGCCCTCGCCGATATCGCGGCGCAGACCGGTCTTTCGGTGGATGTACTCGACTACATCGTCGCGCTCCTGCAACGCCACTACGACCTCAACGCACGTTCAGCCTCGCGGCAAAAGGAACGCATCACGCGCACGGGGTTCACGCTCGAGGAGCAGACGCTCACGGTGGATACGGCGCTGCGTATGATGGGACTGACCAAGAACTTTGCGCGGCTGGTGCTGTTCTGCGCCCATGGCAGTACGTCGGACAACAATCCGTACGAATCGGCGCTCGACTGCGGCGCCTGCGGCGGCAACGAAGGCAAACCCAACGCCCGCGTCCTCGCGATGATGGCGAACAACCGGAACGTCCGCGAGCGGCTGACCAAGCTGGGCATCGACATTCCGTCCGACACGCATTTTCTCGCCGGTCAAATGGATACGACGACCGACGATGTACACCTCTTCGACTTGGAAGACGTCCCGCCGACGCATCGCGCGGACCTCGCGCGCCTGCAGGAAGCCTTGAAGGAAGCAGCCAGGCTCACCAGCCAGGAGCGGTGCGCGCGCTTCCCCGACATCGGCCGGACGCTGGAGGAGCCGCAGGCCGAAGCGCATGTTCGGCGACGCAGCACGGACTGGAGTCAGGTTCGACCGGAATGGGGTCTGTCCGGCAACACGACGTTTCTGATCGGGCGGCGGGAACTGACGAAGGGCCTCGACTTGGGCGGACGGGTCTTCCTCCATTCCTATGACTACCATGAGGACCCGACCAGCCGCCTGCTGGAAGTCCTGCTGACCGCGCCCCAAGTCGTCGGGCAGTGGATCAATATGGAACATTATTTTTCGACCACCGACAACGAGGTCTATGGAAGCGGAAGCAAGATCTATCACAACGTCGTGGGCCGATTGGGTATCATGTCGGGGCCTTGGAGCGATCTCCGGCTTGGCTTGGCCAAACAAACGGTCATGAACGGCGAGGTGCCGTACCATGAGCCGATGCGGCTCATGACCATTATCGAAGCGCCGCGCGAACGCATCGACAAGCTGATCGATCGGCACGAATTATTGCAGCGTTACTATCACAACGAATGGGTGCACCTCGTGGTGCTCGACCCTGAAGACGGGGTATGGTATCGATACCGCCCGAATGGGACCTGGAGTCCCATGGAGAATCAGTCGTAGCCGTTGAGCCTCCGTAAAATCAAAAAAGAGGAAGGAGTCCATTGATGGGATTGACCTTGCATCCGATGAAGGAAATTCGCGTGATCGTGGCCGGGGAACACCGCGCCTTCGTGACCGATTTGCTCGATCGCGTGAAGGCGACCGGTTATACCATCATCGGCAACGTGTCCGGCAAAGGTCACCACGGCGTGCGCGAGGCCCATTTTATGTTTAGCGAACAGGAGAGCCTTGAAATGATCATGACCGTGGTCCCGGAAGAAAAGGTCGAGCCGATCCTCGCGGGCCTGCGCCCGTTGTTCGAGCGCCACTCCGGCGTCATGTTCGTCGCCGACGTCTCCGTAAGCCGGCAGGAATACTTCGGGAAGAAGACGCCGTGATCCTCACTTCGGCAATAGAGTGGCCGAAGCCTCCCTTGTGTTTGCTCGACCTGTATGGCTAGAATGGGCCCCTCTAAGAACCTTTCGCGAAGAGGGTACCTTGAAGGGTCTACGGTTCGAGCGGATTGGGCAAGGCCGGTACTACAACGTGGTGTTCCATCTCGGGAGCACCTACGTGCCGGTCAGCGACGAGACCGTTGAAGAGCTCAAGGCCCAAAGTCTCCTGCCGGCTGAACGTTTTCTGGATCTCCTCATCGATCGTGTCGGTTACTCCTCCTACCTCAAAGATCAAATCCGGACGGAACTGAAAAGTTCGGGCGATCCCGTCACACAGATCACTGTCCTCCAAGGCGCCATCCGCGAACTCTAATCGGTTGCTGAAACGGGCGCTAAATTTCGTTCTTGGCTCGAAAAATCCTCAACGTACCCCCGAGAGTACGCCTCCGGTGTTTTCTCGCCTGCGGCCTCGTTGACCACCTGTTTGAGCAACCGCGAATCAGAACAGATGCGGCCTTTAACAGCGCTTTGAACGCCTGCGAGACCATTTAAACATCACCCTCGGGATTCCCACTTCCTGTGGCCTCGCCGGCTAACCTTTTTGAGCAACCGATCGGTCAAGCGGTTAGCATTCTCACTTGCCGTGACCTTTATGACCAGTCAAAAGTGCCGCGAAATGCCGTGGTTAGCGGCGTGTTTTCGTCCTTGCCGTAGCTTTAGGGAACCGCCATCTATTTTTCCATTGCAACACCGCTGCAATACCGAGATAAAAGGTTTTGGCTCTGCCTCCACCATTTGAAGGAACTAGGCGTGTATTTTCGTGCCAGCAAGCAACGCTAGCTATGGATTGAGTATTGTCCGTCATTATGCGAATAAACGTTTTCATGGTTTTTGCTAGTCGGTTTTAGTCGCGTTCCACTGTTTCTTTGGAATTGCGGGTACAACATAGCAAACAGCGGTTGGAGACCCGTAACGATAGCTTTTCGAGAGGTGAGACAATTGCGTGAAAGCAAGACTGAGTTTGTTCCTTACTCTGCTCTTCCATTTGTGAACATTGGAAAGTTGTTCGGGCCATGTCACTTTTGCTTCGACTGTGAAACTTCGTTTTGCCGATGCTCATCCAAAGACCTCCGCGTCCCGGCGTGACCTTGGGGTTCTTCCCCTTGCTTCGTTCGCCAGTGAACTCTTCTAAGCTCCATCCGTCACGCATAAGCCAAGCGGATGTTGATAGCAAAGCCGTAAGAGAACGTTCGCCATACCAATAGGCAACATCTCGGCCTTTTGGATCATTGCACTGGTTTAGACAATACACGAACCTTTTTAAAAGACGATAGACATGGCGGTTAGCCCTAGATTGAGTTCCTGATTTGGATTTCACATCGAGCCTAACTTATAACTATCACGTCGCTTGTGGCAGGGTCGATCGGTCTCATATGCATACGCCCGGGCTGACATCGTCTACTTGATCATCTAATTGACTCGCGTGTGTCGCATTTTCCTAGCAGAGGTCGATCTACCGACGCCCCATTCTAGTCTAGTCGGAGTTTGCTTTTCTAACTCAGCACTCCACTCGCGCCCCGCGCGTCACGTGTCCCACGTCCCGCCTTCTTTGTAGAGATTGTTCATGATCTCGTTTTTCTTCTGCGGGTCCTGCTCGTACTTGATGGCTTTGGTGTAGTTTTCGATCGCCAATTGCACCTTGCCGCGGCTCGCGTAACACTTCGCGACGCCGAGATAGGCTCGTGCATTCTCCGGGTCCGCTTTCAAGGCCTGATCGAAGCATTCCATCGCTTCTTCGCGACGGCCCCCGTCGAAGAGCATCCAGCCGAGCGCGGATTGGGCCGGCGCAAATCGTGGATTGGCCTGCACGGCCGCCCGGTATTCTTTCATCGCGAGATCGGGCCGGTTCCGGTTCTCGTATAACCCGCCCAGCGCGAACCGCACTTCGGCGTCGTTGGGGTTGAGCCGGAGCGCCTCCTTGTACGCTTGCAGCGCCGGCTCGAGCTTCCCCTGTTCGGCCAGCGCACAAGCCAAGTTGGCGTGCGCGACGGCGTCCTGCGGGTTCAGTTTGATGACTTCCCGATATTGCGGAATAGCCATCTCCAGACGCCCTTGCTCTTGATAGGCCACGCCAAGGTTCGTCCGGGCCTGTGCGAACCCCGGGTCGAGCTGCACAGCCTCGCGGTACGCTTTGATCGCCATCTCCAGGTGGCCGGCCCGCTCGTGAATCTGTGCGAGAAAATAATGAGGATACGCCGATTGCGGGGCAAGTTTTGCGGCTTCCCTGTAGGACTGCGTGGATTGTTCCGACTGCCCCGATTGAGCCAGAAACAACCCCATCACGAGATGCGCGTTCGCCCGGTCGGGATGCCGCGCGATCAGGTCCCCGACCCATTGCCTGACACGATCGATGTCGTCCGGTTCCTGCAGGCACTTGGCATGGACCGCCCAGGCTTCAGCAAATCGTCCCCGGATCAAATGGACGACGTTCAGCGCGAAATGCGGCCGGGGGTCGTGCAATCCGGCAGAGCCGGCCAGGCCGGCCCACACCGACGCGGCCTGCGCTGCGCGTTCCCACTCCCCTTCCAAGAGGGCGGCTTCGCATGTCCCTTGCTGCTCGTCCATGGGGCGGATCGCGTGCTATCTCGTGAGGGTGTCTTCGATGTCGGGAGAAGTAGCCTGCATATGCATTCCCAGCGAGGGGTACCGTTCGGCCAGTTTTTGTTTCATCAGCCACGCGATTGCGCGATAGGACCAATGTCCCTTCACTCCGGAACGCAGTCTGGCGATGTATTCGGCCTCGGCGAAATCCATCTTGAAGAGGCAGCGGACCTTGAAGCCGAATGGAATGGCATAAAGCGCCGCCTCCGCATTCACTTTTTTCAATTGCTCAATGTCGGCTCGGACGGCGTCCATCGCCTGGCGGTACTCGGCGTCCAAGCCTGCTTGCACGAGCGGCGGGGGGATGTCATAGCCATGCACGGTCGTGAAATTCTGCTGTACCTGTTGGCAGCGCCGGTGTCGATGCATGTCGCGCCAACCTCCGATATCCATCAGTACGTCGAAGATGAACCCGTAGCCGCTCCGGAATTCCTTGATCGGTTCATCATAGGGCCCGCGGCGGCTCAGGGCAACGGCCAGCGCGTCTTGTTTTTGCTTCTCAGACCAGGTGCGGACGACGGCCAGGATCGTCCGATACGGTGCTTGGGACACGCGATAGAGCAGCGTCGTCACGGTCTCATCCAACGGATCGTGCGGTTCGATGAGCTCGACCGAATCCGATCGACTCCATGCCGACGGCTGATCGCAGCCTGTTCCTTTCAATGCCTCCTTGGCATAGCGCGCAAGATCCGTATAGACGGTTGCTTGATACTCATTCGGCTTCGCGTAGCGTGCCAGTGTGGGGGCCAGCGGTTCGGCGAGCCCCGCCGTCTGGCCGCTCAATTCTCCCCACAGGTTCATCGGAGGTCGTTGACAGGCATCTTTCAAGTCCTCACCAATCATCCGTAACTCCGGTAATTGAGACGACAGCAGCCGGGTGATTTGTTTCTCCAGCGTCCGAATGCTGACGACTTGCCCCACGTTGGTCCGGGAAGCGAGCGGGAGCAGGTAGCGCGTCACGTCGAAGGCCCGGGCCGCGATCGTGCGCTGATACTCGCCCGGCTTCATCGAATCCGGTCGGGGTTCGCGCTCCGTCAAGAACGCGACCAATGGGTCATGGAGAAGCCGGTAGACTTCGCCGAGGCTGCGCAGGATGCCCTGATAGGTTCCTTCGGTTTCGCTGCCGTGAATCGCATCCGGCACGTACCAGACGCTGGAGGCGAAGTTTTGGTACCGGCTCGACTTGGCCTGTCCGTCCCAGACCGGCTCGTCTTCCAGCCGGATGGCGGCCAATTCGGTGATGTCCTCGAAGCACACAATCACGTGGCCAAGATCGGCGATCGAGGCATGGCCATAATCAAAGTAGAACTGCTCCCAGAATTTCTCGGAGGAGTGGCCGTGAACCCACTTGATACTGTGTTCGATAGAGTCCGGTGAGCGGCTGTAGCGGGCGAGCGCATAGGCCGATTTCTCCGGCGGCATGGGGGCTACGGCGATCACGCGGCGGCTGGGTCGATCGGCGCTCATGAGATCCTCTTCATGGAGTCAACCGAAGAAAACCGGGAGGTGCGAACTATACCGCCGCACGCCGCACAGCGCAACCGAGCAGTCACTGTCATAACTCATTGTTCGGATCGACGGTTGCGTGAGCCTTTCGATGACGGACGCCATTGAGTATCCTCACCGCCGCGTTGACTTGCTTGCAAATGCGCCGCTATAGTCCGCTCGCACCGGCACGAGGCTAGAGGTCCTCCTTCCACGAAGCGCAATCCATGATCAAAGGCATCAAAGGCGTCAAAGATATCCTTCCGGAAGAAACTCCCCGCTGGCGTTTTATCGAAGAAACGGCGCGTCGCTGGGCGGACCGTTACGGTTTTCAAGAGATCCGCATTCCGATCTTCGAGGTGACGACGCTCTTCGCCAGGAGTATCGGCGCTACCACGGATATCGTGGAGAAGGAGATGTATACCTTCCCCGATCGCGACGGGACGTCGTTGACGCTCCGCCCGGAAGGAACGGCCGGGACGGCCCGCTCGTTCATCGAACACCACCGGGCCGCCGAGCCTCTCCCTCAAAAATATTTCTATCTCGGACCGATGTTTCGCCATGAGCGTCCGCAAGCGGGGCGGTTGCGTCAGTTTCACCAATTCGGTGTGGAATACTTCGGTACGTCCGATCCCAGAGCGGATGTCGATGTCATCTCGCTGCTGTGGCGTTTCCTGTCCGAGCTCGGTCTGCCGGATCTGACGCTCGAGATGAACAGTCTTGGGACTGCCGCGGACCGCGCCGCCTATCTTCCCATTCTCGTGTCCTTCCTCAAGGAGCGCACCACGCAGTTGTGCGTCAACTGCCAACGCCGGATGGACACCAATCCCTTGCGCATCCTGGACTGCAAAGTTCCCGAGTGTCGAGCCGCCACGGAAGACGCTCCCCGGCTGACCGACCATCTCTCCATAGAGGCAAAACAGCATTTCGCGGAAGTCCTGGCCGGCCTGACATCGCTCGGCATTCCGTACCAACTGAATCATCGGCTGGTTCGCGGCCTCGATTATTATTGCCTCACGGCGTTCGAAATCACGTCATCGCATCTCGGCGCGCAAAATGCTGTCGGGGCCGGCGGTCGCTACGACGGCCTGGTCGAGGCCCTTGGCGGACCGCCGACCCCTGCGGTCGGCTTCGCGGCCGGATTGGAACGGATTTCTTTGATGCTGCCGGAGCAGCGTCTTCCTCCGTTGTCTTCCAGCGTCTATGTTGCCTCTTTCGGTCCTGAGGGAGGGCCGGCCGGACTTCGACTCCTCGATGGACTCCGGCGCGCGGGAATCTCAGCGCACACCGATTATCGAGCCACCACCTTGAAGGCTCACTTGCGTCAGGCTGATCGTGCGAGCAGTCGCTTTGCCATTCTCCTCGGTGACGATGAGGCCAGAGCCCAGTCCGTGATCGTGCGGAATATGGAGACCAAGGCCCAGACACACGTGCCTTTTCCCGATGTTTCCCGGTATCTTCTGTCTCAAATCCATGTGCCGTAACGCGCTCATTTTTCATATTGACTTCCTGTGAAAAACCTCGTAGGCTGCCCCTCAATTCATATTGTAAGTATTTGAAATTTAAGTGATATTGTGCATATAATGTATGGCTTCAAGGAAGCTGGGTATTTTGTTATCCACACCCCCCGAACATCCGAGTGTTGAGACGGTATTTCACCTGGTGCGAGCAGCGTTGAGCAAGGATACCGACGTGTATCTGTATCTGATCGACGAGGGAGTGAAAAGTGTGTGTGACACACGATATGCCGAACTCCTCGATGGGGGAGTTAAGATGTCGGTGTGCGCCTACGGTTGCCAGCAACATGGAATACCAACGGCGATCGTTGATGCTCGCGCTTCACTCTCGGGATTGGTCGTCTTATCCGGTATCGTCGAGAACTGCGACCGTTTCCTGGCATTCACGTAATCCGACTCTATGTCCAAACGCATTGCCGTCGTCATTGCAGGCGATCCTTGCTTGACCCACCGGCCAGTGGAGGCGCTGCGAATTGCGTTGGGTCTCTGTTCCGGCGATCATGATGCAACGATCGTCCTGTTGGGGAAGGCGGCTCGCTTGCTCACGGACCAAATCGACGACGTGGTGGATGCCGAGATCCTAGAAAAATATCGCCCCTCGCTTCAGCAATTGGGCGTTCCGTTCGTTTTCGAGGAAGGCGCGGCCTCGGAGCTGCCACTTCCCGGATTTACGACCTCCAGGCAATCTCATCGCGAGATCCGTTCGCTTCTCCAGACCGTGGACCGTACCCTGGTGTTTCAGTGAAAAAATTGCTGTACCTGCTCCGACGGCCTCTGAATTCGATCCCGGAAGCACTATTCCTCTTACGTGAAACAGACGCTGATATCGCATTACTGGAGGAATCTCTTTCATCGTTGCCTGTCCTCTCCGGACCAGAAACTGTCTATGCGGTTGATGCACCGAGTGAGTCTCACATACCGCGAGTCTCGTATGAGGAGTTGGTGGACAGGATATTCTCCGCGGAGCATGTGATCGTGATTTGAATCAGGCTCCTAGTTCCGAAGAGTCCTCTCTGGAAGAAACATCGTCGTCGGATTAGGAGCAGGAATAGGAGATGTGAATTCGGGTGAATCACGACAACCTCATGGCACGCAAGGAAAGTTCATCCAGGAATTGTGTTGATAAGACTGGGGATGGATGAAGGGTTTGCAGTGTGTACGCATTCAAGAACCGCGGGATAACGCTGTCAGGCTTA
>DATFDJ010000168.1:0-4759 GCA_035252115.1 Nitrospira sp.
CGCCTCACGCATTACGAACGACGCCTCACGTTTCACGCTTCACGTTGTCGAGGAGACTGCTGGTTCGGCGGGCACGATGTGCGCCATGCTGACCGCCTGACGCACCATCTGGCTGGCATATCCCCATTCGTTGTCGTACCAGCTCATCACCTTGACGAGATCCCCGTCGATTACCTGCGTCATCTCGCGATCGACAATCGAGGCCCGCGGATCCTGAATGATGTCCGAGCTAACCACCGGATCTTCCGCGACGCCCACGACGCCCGCGTAGCGCTCGCTTCGCGCCTCTTCCCCCAACATGTCATTGACCTCATCGACCGTGGTTCGCCGTTCCGTGAGCATGACGATGTCGGAGATCGAACAGACCGGAACGGGGACGCGGACGGCCGTGCCTTGAAATCGTCCCCGAAGCGCCGGAAGCGCCTTGGCCGCGGCTTCCGTCGCTCCTGTGGTGGAAGGAACCAGATTGGCGGCGCCGGCCCGCCCGCGCCGGGCCTTCTTGTTAGGCCCGTCGACGATGGCCTGGGTGGACGTGTAGGCATGAACCGTGTTCATCGTCGCCTTGCGCAGGCCGAGTCTCCGGCCAATGATTTCCACCACCGGTGTGATGCAATTCGTCGTACAGCTTGCGCAGGACAGGATGGGACCGTCTGCTTCATTGTAGACGTTGACGCCGTAGACGACCGTCGGGATATCGTCGTCCTTGGCCGGGGCTGACAGGATCACGTGCTTGGCGCCGGCTTCGACGTGTTTGAACAGATCCCTCCGACGATTGAAACGCCCGGTGCATTCAAAGACCAGATCGACGCCGAGCCGGCGCCACGGCAAACGCGCGGGGTCGGATTCGGCGGACAACGGATACGAACGATCCGCGATGATCAAGGCATGGTCGCCCGCCACGACGCGCTCGGCGTAGCGACCGTAGACCGTATCGTAATTCAGCAGGTAGGCGAGATTATCGGCCGGCGTCAAATCATTGAGCGCGACGACCTGCAATGCGGGCTTCGTCGCGAGAATCTTGAACGTCGCCCGACCGATGCGCCCCAGTCCGTTGATCGCCACGCGCATGTTCGTCGTCGTTCGCTTTCGTGTTTCGAGTTTCGTGTTCCGGGTCGCGAAACATGCAACTCGAAACGCGCAACTCTTGTACTTCCCGCCTCACTACGCTTCACGCATCACGCTTCACGTCCTCAGGCGGCGGCCGGCTTTGTCACGGCTTCGCGCCGCTTGGCTTCCAGCGCTTCGTGGGCCGAGTCGAACGCGTCCGAAAACTGGCGGATGCCCTCGTGTTCCAACTGCCAGGCGACGCAATGAAGATCGATGCCGGCCTGAGACAGATCGCCGATCGTGCGCGCCGCCTGCTCCACGCCCTGCTCGATCTGATTCGGTTTGACTTCGCCATGGTCGGCAAAGGCGGCGATTGTCTTTTCGGGCATCGTGTTCACCGTGTCTCGGCCGATGAGCGGCTCGACGTAACAGACGTCCCGATAGCTCGGATCCTTCGTGCCCGTACTGGCCCAGAGCGGACGCTGAACCCGTGCGCCCTTGACCGCCAGCCGGTCCCATCGTTCGCCGCTGAACGCGTGACGAAAAGAACGATACGCCAGTTTGGCGGACGCCACCGCCGCTTGTCCGCGAAGCCGGGAGGAGCCGGCATGGACGTCTCCGGGCCGGTCCCGCTGCACCAGCAACCCGTCCACGAGCCGATCGATGCGGCTCAGGAAAAAACTCGCCACCGATGCCACGGTCTCGAGCGGCCGTCCTTCCGCGACACGCCGTTCCAGCGCCGTGAGGTACGCTTCGATCACCGCTTCATACGCAGGCAGTGAAAACAACAGAGTGATGTTGATGGGGAGTCCCTCGTACAGCAGTTGCTCGATGGCGAGAAATCCCGCCGCCGTGCCCGGCACCTTGATGAAGAGATTGGGCCTGCGGACCAGCTCGCTGTATCGCCGGGCTTCCCGCATGGTCCCCGCGGTATCGTGCGCGAGATGCGGCGAGACTTCGAGGCTGACATACCCGTCTATCCCGTCCGACGTGCGATGCAGGTCGAGAAAGAGATCGCAGGCTTCCTGCACGTCCTCGACGAGCAGCTTCTCGTAGATCTCGTTCGCGTCGCGTCCTTCACGAGCCAGACGGCGAATCTCGTCGTCGTAGTCGTCGCTCTTCAGCGCCAATGCGAACGTGGTCGGATTGGCGGTGACGCCGCCGAGACCTTCGTCCTTGATGCGGCGTTGGAGCTGACCGCCTCGGATCATCCCTCGGGTGAGATTGTCGAGCCAATAACTCTGCCCGCATTTCTGCAGTTGCAACAAACGCGACGCCATGCTGTATTCTCGTTCGCGAGGAGAACGCTGTACCACTCAGGGACTCCCTGGGAAACAGGGGCTCGCTTTCGTGTTTCGGGTTTCGTGTTCCGAGTCTCGAAACATGCAACTCGAAACGCGCAACTGTTGGGCTTCACGCACACGCTTCACGAGGAACGCTTCACGTCCTGCCCGTGAGTCGTTCCCGCATGTCGGCGGTCAACCGGCGCGCAGCGCGCCGGTATCCGTGCCACGGATCCTTTCGCTGTCGCGCGAGCCGGTCGGGAAGGTTCACGACGGTGAAATGATCCGACGTCAGTTCCGGTGAAAGCTCCTCCCAGGTCAACGGCACGGACACCGGCGCGCCGGGCTTGGCGCGCGGAGAATACGCGGCGATGGCGGTCGCGCCCCGGCCGTTGCGAAGATAATCGATGAAGATTTTTCCTTTGCGCGCCCGCTTGGCCATGTTCGACGTGAACCGCTGGGGAATCGTCCTGACCATATGATCGGCGACGGCTTTGGCGAAGTCCTTCACGGCGTCCCATCCGTCGAATCGCTGGATCGGCACGACGACGTGCAGCCCCTTCCCGCCGGTCGTCTTCACAAAAGGGACGAGCCCCAACTCCTCCAGAAGCGTCTTCGTCAGACGCGCCGCGTCGATGACCTGCGTCCAAGGGACGGTCGGATCCGGGTCCAAGTCGAATGTCAGCCGGTCCGGCCGGTCGAGCTGATCGCGCGTCGCGCCCCATGTGTGGAGCTCCAGCACCCCCATTTGAACCAATCCCAGCACGGCCTCGAGCGTGTCGGCTACCATATAGAGGGCGCGGCCTCCGTCTTCCTCGATTTCGACGCGGCCGATCGCAGGCGGCACTCGCTCGTTGACATGTTTTTGATAGAAACAGTTTTGATAGCCCTCCGGGCAGCGGACGAGCGTGAGCGGACGCCCGCGCAGGTGCGGCAGGATCCAGTCGGCGACCTGCTCGTAATAACGAGCCAGTTGCTCTTTCGTCAGCCCCAGATCCGGATAGAGCACGCGATCCGGATGGGTGAGCCGAACGCGCGAAGCTGAAGGCTGAGGGCTGGAGGCTGAAGACCGACGCGAAGCTGAAGGCTGAGGGCTGAAGGCTGAAGGCCGACGCGAAGCTGAAGGCTGAGGGTCGGCTTGCGCCTGTTCCCTCACGACCTCCTTGGCCTGCTTGTCGGTGCGCAACCCTTGAAAGCTGGGCTGCCGCAGGATGCCCTCGTCGGTCCATTCCGCGAACCGCACTTCCGCAACCAATTGTGGATCCACCCAGTGGGCCCCCCGCGCGTCGGAACCGGTCGGCGGATCGGCAAACGGCGGACGCGGGCGCTCGAGGCTCGAGAGCGTGCGGTGCAATCGGCGAAGAACGGCCTCGGAAAATCCGGTTCCCACTTTCCCCGCATACTTGAGGCGGTCGCCGTCGTAGTACCCGACGAGCAACGCGCCGAAACCCTGTCGTGCCCCGCCCGGTTCGGTAAAGCCGCCGATGACGAACTCCTGGCGCTGCTCGCATTTGATCTTGAGCCAATGGCGCGTGCGCCCCGATCGATAGGGCGACTCGGGCCGTTTGGCGATGAGGCCTTCCAGCCTGCGGCGGCAGGCTTCGGCGAACACCGCCTCGCCTCGGCCCGCGATGTGATCGCTGTAGCGGAGGAGACTGTTATTATCCGAGGCAGTCCCGCTCAGGAGATCGGACAAGAGTCGTTTGCGCTCGGCCAGCGGCGTCGACCGAAGATCGTATCCGTCGAGATAGAGCAGATCGAAAAGACAGTAGACGATACGGCCGGTGAAATTCGTGTCGAAGGCGTTTTGCAGCGCTTGGAAGTCGGTCCGTCCTTCCTCCGTCAAGACGACGACCTCTCCATCGAGCCAGGCGTCCTTGACGCCGAGGGCGGCCGCGGCCTCGGCCTGCGTGCGTAGTTTCGCCGTCCAGTCGTTCGCGTGGCGCGTATAGAGCCGTGCCTCGCCGCGACGGAGGCGGCAGAGGATCCGGTACCCGTCGTACTTGAGCTCGTGCAACCACTCGCCCTCCGGCATGCGGTCGACCAGCGTCGCGAGTTGAGGCGCGATCCAATCCGGCTGGTCCGCTTTGACCGCGCCGGGGAGTGAAGAGAGGTGACGAGTGGCGACGAGTGACGGGTGACGGGTGACGGGTGACGGGAGGCGTGGCGCGTCCCTCTCCTTCATCCTCTCTCCCGTCTCGGGGGAGAGGTGGCGGTGAGGGCGAGCTATCGAGGGCGTGCGATTCGATTCCCAGACAGCCGGTTGTCCCGCCGCCACCTCTTGCACGCCTCGCCCGCTGTCGACGCTGTCGGGAAGTCGCGCGACGATCTCGCCGGCGGCGCCGCTCCGCGCCTCGGCATCGCGCTCTTTGATCAGCAGCCAGTTGTCCTTGTCTTCATCCCGCGGCCCTTCGTCACGGCGATGCATG
>DATFDJ010000169.1:0-38852 GCA_035252115.1 Nitrospira sp.
CGAGATGCCGGCACGGCACTGTCTCTCCGACCCTATTTGCCTACGGCCTTCGTCCTGCGTGTGGTTCGGACTTCCTCAGCTCTCGCCGCGACTTAAAACACTCTTCAGCATCTCCCGGACGGCGGAACGTGTCTTGCTGCACATGGGATCGAACCTTCCGGCAAAAGGAGGATCTATGGACCGGAAAGGGCAGCCACGGAAATCCGCTAGATTGGACACCGGGATGACTACAGTCGGCGGCGGCGTTCTTCTATTTTCCGTCATCGTGGTGGCCGCCGCATGGGGAGCCACCAGACCGAACGTGATGATGAACGGCTCGACGGATCTCGAGATCTCGATGCGCTGGGTTCAACCGATCCTGGGCCGGGCGATCGTGGAAGATTCGTTGATCAAGCAACGCACGATCGGAGAGATGAGCCGTGCAGTGAAGATCCTCAACGGCACGAGCTTGAACGACTATCATCCTCATGCAGAGGATCGCCGCATTCTGGAATCGGAGTATGTGAGAACGATCGAGGCCGATCATGAGGCCCGCGTGCAGTGGGTCATCGGGAGGCTGATCGTCGAATTGACCAGGCATCGGCTCGGGGCCGGCGAACCGGCGGCGGATCGATTAGTGGACGACGGTAATCAGCGCATCATTGCGATTGCACGCCAGACAGCACGCGAATTCAACGAGGCGTTTCGAAGGGCCTGGCAGGCGAGGATGGGGCGGGCCATCGTGGCCGGCAGCTCGGACCGCTCGCGGCCGGTTCCCCACGATCCGGAAGAGGTCGGGCTGATTTTCTGAGGCTGCGATCATGTCGTATCCGAACGCACGCTATGTCGGCGACACCGGTGAAGTCAGCGCGACGTTCCGTCCGGCGGATCGCGATCCCGAGTTGACGATCGGGGCGGGGACCACGGTACGGTACCTGGCTACCCGCGCATCCACGCAGGGACAATTCGGCCTGTACAGATGGGATGCGAGGCCTCATACGCCTGGACCGGCCGCACACTTCCATAGAACGATGTCCGAGTCGTTCTTCATCCTGTCCGGGACGGTGCGGCTGTTCGACGGCGTCCATTGGCGTGATGCGAGGGCCGGCGATTTCCTGTTCGTTCCCGAAGGAGGACTGCACGGATTCAGCAACGAATCCGACGAACCGGCCTCGATGCTCCTGCTGTTCGCGCCGGGCGCGCCGCGCGAAGCGTATTTCGAGGCGCTGGCCGAACGGGCGTCGGGACGGCGTTTCAGCGACGAGGAGTGGAAGGCGCTCTGCCTGCGTCACGATAACTACTTTATCTGAAGGCAGCGAATTCATTGCCGGAGGTGCAGCATGACGACTCAGATGACGCTTATTCTGGTGACGGGAGCAACAGGGCAGCAGGGAGGGGCAGTGGCCCACGCGTTGCTGCGCGAGGGACGGAAGATTCGTGTAATGACCAGGAATCCGGGGAAGGCGGCCGCGCTGGGGAAGGCCGGCGCAGAGATTGTCAAGGGTGATCTAACCGACCCAAGCGACCTCCGGGCTGCGTTACGTGGGGTGCAGGGGGTCTTTGCCATGTCCACTCCCTTTGAAGCCGGGATGGACGCGGAAGTGCGCCAGGGAATCGTGATGGCGGATGCCGCGAAGCTAGCAGGCGTAGCGCACTATGTCTACACCTCGGTGGGCAGCGCCCATCGCCACACGGGGATTCCACACTTCGACAGCAAGTGGAAAGTCGAGCAGCACATCGAGAACATCGGACTGCCCGCGACGATTCTACGCCCGGTCTTTTTCATGGAGAACTTTACAACCTTCGCCAAACCCTCTCCTGCCGGCGTCATCACGATGCCGATGAAGCCTGGACGGAAACTTGCGATGGTAGCGTTGAGGGATATCGGCGAGTTCGGGGCGGCGGCATTCATCCGTCCCAAGGATTTTCTCGGACAGGCTATCGATTTGGCGGGAGATGAATTAACGATCCCCGAAGCGGCGGCGTTCCTGACGAAAGCAATGGGACGTCCGATCCGGTTCCACGAGCTTCCGTTGGACCAAGCCGAAGCCGCGATGGGACACGATCTCGCCACGATGTTTCGCTGGTTCAACGACGTCGGGTACGCCATCGACGTTCCCGCGTTGAAGCAGAAGTTCGGGATTCCGCTGACGACCTTTCACGAATGGATCGGAACCGTCGATTGGAAGAGCAATTGATT
This sequence comes from Nitrospira sp., assembly GCA_035252115.1. Lineage (GTDB taxonomy): Bacteria > Nitrospirota > Nitrospiria > Nitrospirales > Nitrospiraceae > Nitrospira_C. The sequence continues at coordinate 2,180 of DATFDJ010000169.1, forward strand.
CTGCTGATCCGGCGCAACGGGAAGTCGCCGGGATGCGAGCGGTGACGACTACGGTTGAGGAGGTGGGATGATGGACAGCGCCAGAGTGACCGAGATCGCTGCCGACCACTATGCGATTTCCGTCTACGTTCCGGAATTCAAGCTGCGGTTCAACCATTTCTTGATCAAAGACGAGGAGCCGCTGCTATTCCATACGGGCATGAACGGGATGTTTCCACCGATTCGGGATGCCGTCGCGCGCATCATGGACCCTGCCGCGCTGCGCTGGATCTCGTTCAGTCATTTCGAATCCGATGAATGCGGGGCATTGAATGAATGGCTCTCGATCGCTCCGCAGGCCCAGGCGGTCTGCGGGCTGGTGGGTGCGCTGGTGAGCGTGAACGATTTCACGGGCCGGCCGGCCCGTACGCTCGCGCACGATGAAGTGCTCAAGACCGGAAGGCGTCGGTTCCGTTTCCGGCAGACGCCGCACCTCCCTCATAACTGGGAGGCCGGCCTCCTGTTCGAAGAGACGACGCGCACGTTGTTGTGCTCCGATCTGTTTACGCACGCAGGAGACGTGGAGGCGCTCACCGAATCGGACGTCGTCGATCGTGCGAAGCAGGCGTTGATCGACGGCCAGCGTGGACCATTCGCCCACGCCTACCCGTACACACCCTTGACCGAACCGCTGCTTCATGGGCTGGCGGACCTCCAGCCGGCTCGGCTGGCGCTGATGCACGGGTCGGCCTTCGCAGGAGACGGCGCGCGGGCGCTCCGCGACTTGGCGAAAGTCATGCAGGAGGTGTTGGGCCACTGAAAGAACGGCTGCCCAAAGGACAATATCCGTATGGCCGATCTTCGTACAGAAACGCAGCGGCGGTTTGCAGCTCTCGTGGAAGCCTTTGCCAATGTCCAGAGAGTCCGGTTGGGTTCGTCGGGGAAGAAGGGCTTCGGCTCTTCAGCGCTTCAGGTCGACGGCAAGATATTTGCGATGATTTCGTCAAAAGGAGACTTCGTGGTCAAGCTTCCGAAGTCGCGGGTTGACGAACTGGTGTCAGGCGGTGAAGGGCGCCGGTTTGACCCGGGGCACGGTCGCCTCATGAAAGAGTGGTTGTGTGTGGCGTTCACGTCCGGAGAGGATTGGCTTTCGCTGGCGAGAGAAGCCATGCAATTTGTCCGCAGCAAACGCTGACCTTTTCCGGACGCTGAACAGAACAGCGTTGTCGATTTGAGACCGTCCCGTGCGACGAGAGATTGAGACATGCGACATGGAACTGCAGCAACGCCGGAGGGGCATCGTCCATGAACCATCGGAGTTGGATCGGATCGACTCTCCTTATCGTCATGGTGATAGCGGCCGGACTCAGCTTGGCCGCCTGGAAATATTCATCCATCGAAGGCACCATCGCGGCCTCTCTTCACCAACCGGAACCGATGGAATCCGTGGCTGCGGCGCTCGCCCGGGAAATCGAGCACCGTCCGACCACCACGTCGATCGGGACGGTCTTGGCGCTGCGCTCGATCAGTCTTCGCAATGAGCTTCCCGGCACCGTCCGCCACGTGCGGCTCGTTCCCGGACAGATCGTCGAGACGGGGACGCTGCTCGTCGCACTGGATGTGTCCGTGGAGGAGGCTGAGTTGAAGGCGCAGGAGGCGCAGGCCGCGCTTGCCAAGACGGTATTCGATCGCCGGCGGCACTTGAGCCAGGATTTGGCCACGGCCCGGGAGGAAGTGGATCGGGCGCGCGCCGACTTCGACGTCGCGCAGGCGCAGATCGCGCGGACAAAGGCCATCATTGCGCGCAAGACCATCCGCGCGCCGTTTCGCGCGCGCGTCGGTCTGGCCGACGTGCACCCGGGCCAATATCTCGGCGAAGGAAGCCTGCTCACGACCTTGCAAAGCATCGACGAGGCCGTGCACGTGGATTTTTCCGTCCCGCAGCAAGTCGCCGCAGGTCTGCACGAAGGCGAGCGGGCGGAGGTGTTCGTCGCAGGGGAATCGTCGCCCGTGCCGGCCACGATCGTGGCGCTCGACGCGCGCGTCGATCCTGCGACGCGTAATGCTCTGGTGCGCGCGAGAGTCGAGCGTGCCGATGGACCGCCGCCGGGTGCGTCGGTCCGCGTGCGGGTTCCGGCCGGTCCGCCACGCAAGGGGGTGGCCGTTCCGGTCAGCGCGCTGCGGAAGGGACCCGGCGGCGACCAAGTCTTCGTCATCGCTCCCGATCGGGAGGGCAAGAGCAGGGCGCACGTGCGACAGGTCGAAAGCGGCGCGATGCTGGGTGACGAGATCGCCATTCATGCGGGGCTGTCCGCGGGCGAGCGGGTGGCGACATCGGGGTCCTTCAAGTTACGCGACGGGGTGCTCGTCGCGATTTCCGACAGCCAACGGACGTCGCCGCCGGCGCCCAATGAATGAGCCCCCCTCACCTTCTCCTCTCCCCCGCGGGGGAGAGGGTTGGGTGAGGGGGGCGCACACTGGGAGAGAACGAAACGACTGAAGCGCCATGCGATCCTTCACCGATGTGTTCATCAAGCATCCCGTGCTCGCGATCGTCGTCAATCTCGTGATCCTGCTTGCCGGCTGGCGGGCGCTGACGACGCTTCCGGTGCAGCAGTACCCCAAGATTGAAAGCTCGTCGGTGATCATCACCACGATCTACTACGGGGCCGGCGCGGAAACGGTCAGAGGCTTCCTCAGCACGCCGATCGAGCGCGTCGTCTCCGCCATCAGCGGCGTGGACTATGTGGAATCGACCAGCCGGGCCGGCGTCAGCACCGTGACGGTCCATCTCAAGCTGAACCACAGCAGCACGGCGGCGCTGGCAGAAGTGACGGCGCGGCTCCAACAGGTGCGGTCCGAGCTGCCGCCGGAAGCCGAGCCGCCCGTGATCGAAGTGCAACGGGCCGATCGGCCGTACGCGTCGTTTTACCTGAGCTTCACCTCGACGGAGCGCACCGTGCCGGCCGTGACCGATTGGCTGTTGCGCACGCTGCAGCCGCAACTCGCGACGCTGGCCGGCGTGCAGCGCGTGACTATCGAGGGCGGGCGCCAGATCGCCATGCGCGTCTGGATCGACCCGGACCGGCTCGCGTCGTTCAACCTCTCCCCCGGAGACGTGCAAGGCGCGCTTCGCCGCAACAATTATCTGGCCGCCGTCGGCCGGACGAAGGGGAACCTCGTCCAAGTCAATCTGCTGGCGAACACCGATCTGCGCTCCACCGGCGAGTTCGAGGAGCTCATCGTGGCCGATCGAGGCGGAGCGATCGTGCGGCTCAAGGACGTGGCTCGGGTCGAGCGCGAGGCCGAAGAGGCCGACATGGTCGCGAAGTACAACCGGTCGGAAGGCGTCTACCTCGGCGTCTGGCCGGTGCCGGGCGCCAACGAGATCGACGTGGCGCACCGGCTGCGCGACGAGATGGAGCGCATCCGGCCCACGTTGCCGAAGGACATCGATATGCGGCTCGTGTGGGACGGCACGATGTTCATGCGGAACGCGCTGGCGGAAATCACCAAGACGCTGTCGGAGACGATTCTGATCGTGGCGCTCGTGGTGTTCCTGTTCATGGGATCGGTGCGGACGGCGCTCGTGCCGCTCGTGGCGATGCCGGTGTCGCTGGTCGGGGCGGCTATCTTCATGTTCGCGTTCGGGTTTAGCCTCAATCTCTTGACGCTGCTCGCCATCGTATTGTCGGTGGGATTGGTCGTGGACGACGCGATCGTCGTCGTCGAAAACGTGGAGCGGCACGTGCGCGCGGGCCGGTCGCGGCTCGACGCGGCGTTGATCGGCGCAAGGGAACTGCTCCATCCGATCATCGCGATGACGATCACGTTGGCCACGGTGTACACGCCCATCGCCTTCCAGGGTGGGTTGACCGGCTCGCTGTTCCTGGAGTTCGCGATCACGCTTGCCGTGGCGGTGGTCCTGTCCGGGGTCGTCGCGATCACGCTGTCGCCGGTGATGAGCTCGCGGTTCGTGCATCCGCAGGGCACGCAGGGCCGACTGACCGGCTTGGTGAACGGCGCATTCGAGCTCGTGCGGCGCGCGTACGGCCGTCTGCTCGACGGCGCCCTCGGCATGCGCTGGGGAATCGTCACGGCGGCGCTACTGATCATGGCGGCCGCGTGGCCGCTCTTTCTCTTCTCCCGACAGGAGCTTGCGCCGGTGGAAGACCAGAGCCACATCAGCCTGTTCTTCGAAGCCTCGCCGGACTCCACGGTGGCGGCCACCAATCGGGAACATCTGCAGATCGTGCAGGCCATCACGGCATTTCCCGAGACGGCCTTTACCTGGTCGTTGACGACGGCATGGGGAGGCTTCGGAGGTTTGGTTGCAAAGGACTGGCACGAGCGAACACGCTCGACCGCGCAGATGTACGGGCAAGTCTACGGCGCCGTGTCGCAGGTGCCGGGGCTGCGGGTCTTTCCTCGCTTGGACCCCCCGCTGCCGACTCCCGGTCAATACGACGTGGAATTGGTGCTCCAGAGCGACGCGCCGGCCGAGCAGATGCTCGATACGGTCCGCGCGGTCGTGGGCGCCGGGTGGCAGAGCGGCAAGTTTCTCTATGTCGATACGGATCTCAAGATCGATCTGCCCGAGGCGCGGGTCGTGCTGGACCGCGAGCGTCTCGCCGACCTTGGGCTGGATCTGGCCGGCGTCGGCCGAGAGCTCGGGACGCTGCTCGGTGGAGCGTACGTGAACCGGTTCAACTATTTCGATCGGAGCTACAAGGTCATCCCGCAGATCGGCGACAAGGATCGTGCGACGGTCGAGCCGCTGCTCGACTTGAAGATCAAGACGCCGGGCGGCCAGCTCGTGCCGGTTTCTACGTTCACGCAGATCGAAACGAGCACCGCCCCGCGCACGTTGAACCGGTTCCAACAGCGCAACGCGGTGCGGATCTTCGGCGGCGTCAAGCCGGGGGTCACGAAGGAGGAAGGGCTTCGCGTGCTCGAAGCCGCCGCCGCGAAGACAGGCGGTCCGCGCCTCATCCAGGATTACGCCGGTGAGTCGCGGCAGATCCGGCAAGAGAGCTCGGCGCTGACCGTGACGTTGGGGTTCGCCGTCGTGCTGATCTATCTCGTTCTCGCGGCGCAGTTCCAAAGCTTCCGCGATCCATTGATCGTGCTGCTCGGCTCGGTGCCGCTCGCGATCTCGGGCGCCCTTGTGTTCAGTTTCCTGGACATGACCACGATCAACATCTACTCGCAGGTCGGCCTGATCACGCTCGTGGGATTGATCGCGAAGAACGGCATCCTCATCGTCGAGTTCGCGAATCAGATGCAGGCGCGCGGGCTCGATCGAATGGCAGCGGTGCGCGAAGCGGCGTTGACCAGGCTGCGGCCGGTGCTGATGACGTCGGCGGCCACGGTGTTCGGTCATCTTCCGTTGGTGCTGGCGTCTGGACCAGGGGCCGCGGCCCGCAACAGCATCGGCATGGTACTGGTCACCGGCATGACGGTCGGGACGCTCTTCACCCTGTTCGTCGTGCCGGTGTTCTATTCGCTGATCGCGGCGCAGCGCCGGCCGGTGGCGACACGCGAGGAACGGCACAGGCTCGGATTGGAGGAGGAACTGTTGTTGGCAGGAGCGAAGGCATGAGTTGTCGCCGGATCGGCCGGATGCGGAGCCGATCCGGATGGACACCTCTGGGAGATCGCCTGGAGTCCCGATTGGCCGGTTCCCGCAATGAGGCTGTGCGACCCGATCTCACCGATGTCGATTTGAGCGGCCTCGTTCGACTATTTAATGAATCAGGAGTGTCGGAGAGGGAGGGTGAGGGGAAACCAGAAAGGAGAGGACTTCATGCGGTTCATGATTATCGTCAAGGCCACCAAGGAATCGGAAGCCGGCGTCATGCCGAGCGAGAAGCTCCTGAGCGAAATGGGCAAGTTCAATGAGGAGCTGGTGAAAGCCGGCGTGATGCTGGCGGGTGAAGGGCTTCAGCCAAGCTCAAAAGGTGCGCGCGTCAAGTTTTCCGGAAGCAAGCGCACCGTCGTCGACGGTCCGTTCGCCGAGACGAAGGAATTGATCGCCGGATTCTGGCTCTGGAAGGTGAGGTCGAAGGAAGAGGCGATCGAGTGGGTCAAGCGCTGTCCGAATCCCATGCCGGGAGAATCGGAAATCGAGATTCGCCAGGTGTTCGAGGCGGAAGACTTCGGCGCGGAGCTCACGCCTGAATTGCGAGACCGAGAAGCACGTCTGCGCGCGACGATCGAGAAACAGCAGTAGGTCAAGTGCGCCTCGCGTCGACAGGCGCCGTGCAGGCGACCAATCTGATCATCTCAAGCGCACATCGGAGGCACCGATGATGAAGGCCGTTGTGATCATCCTCGTCGTGGCGGCTCTCTTCATTTACGCCGCCACGAGGCCCGACACGTTCCGGATCGAGCGTTCGGCCGTCATCCATGCGCCGCCGGATCGGATCTTCTCCTTCATTGCCGATTTCCACCGTTGGATGGCTTGGTCGCCGTGGGAAAAGATGGATCCCAATGTGGTGCGATCGTACCGCGGTTCCGGAGCAGGCACCGGTGCGGTGTATGAATGGCAGGGCAACAATCAAGTCGGCGCCGGAGGCATGGAGATCATCGAAACGGCGCCGCCGTCCAAGATCGTCATCAAACTGGACTTCGTCAAACCGTTCGAGGCCCACAACATCGCCGAATTCACGCTGACGCCCAAAGGAAATTCCACGGAGGTCACCTGGGCCATGTACGGCCCGCAACCCTACACGGCAAAACTCATGAACATCTTTGGCATGATGGAGCGCATGGTGGGACCGCAATTTGAAAGCGGCCTGACCAATTTAAAAACGGCCGCTGAAGTGTGAGAAAGGGTGTAATCAGCGGAGACAGTAGACGATCAGCGATTGCGGAACCGCCCCGAAGGAGGCGATCACGATGCAAATGGATACTGAGTTCTCTCTTCGTTCAAAGAAAATTCTCTGGGCCGGCTATGTCATGGCCGCGTTGCCGGTGCTGCTGTTGCTGTTCAGCGGCGTCATGAAATTGGTGAAGCCGGCCAATGTCGTGGAAGGGTTCGTGCATCTGGGATATCAGGAGAGCCTCGCGCTCGGGATCGGGATCGTTGAGCTATGCTGTGTCGTTCTGTACCTCATTCCTAGGACGGCCGTGCTGGGAGCGATTTTGCTCACCGGCTATTTGGGCGGCGCCACCGCCAGCCACGTGCGCATCGGCGAGCCGTTTCACATGGCGGTGCTGCTCGGTGTTCTGGTCTGGGGAAGTCTCTATGTGCGTGACGAGCGACTGCGTGTCCTGCTTCCCTTGCGGAAGTAGCGGCGCACTATGGTCGTCTCACGTGCCGCGTCGTCCATATGCTTCTCACTCGGTAATTTGCTAGCTGTATTTCGACAGAGATTTTCACAAAGATGACCGTTCGACTGAAAAGAACTCTGCCGTCATAGGAAGTCCACGACTTCCTATGACGCAGGTGCGAGAGACGGACGAACAAAAGGAGAGTGCCATGCGGATTCAACCCTATCTGTATTTCAATGGACACACCGAGAACGCGCTCGACTTTTACAAGCGCGCGCTGGGCGCCAAGGTGACGATGATGATGCGTTTCAAGGAGAGTCCGGAGACGCCTCCGCCGGACACCGTACCGAAGGGCTGGGGCGAGAAGATCATGCATTCCAACTTCTCCATCGGCGACACGCACGTGATGGCATCCGACGGTTGCTCCGACGGACAGTCCAAGTTTGAAGGGTTCTCGCTTTCGCTTGCCGTTGCGAACGAAACCGAAGCCGACCGGTGTTTCAACGCATTGGCCGAGGGTGGAAACGTGCAGATGCCGCTCGCCAAAACGTTCTGGTCGCCCCGGTTCGGTATGGTGACGGATCGCTTCGGTGTGAGTTGGATGATTGGTGTATTTGACGGACAGACGAAGACCACGTAGCGTACGAGGGGATCGCCATCACGGGCCATTGATCCCAGCAAGTACCTCATGACGATTGAACTGAATCATACGATCGTCCCGGCTCACGACAAGATTGCCTCGGCGAAGTTCTTTGCAAGACTATTCGGGCTCTCGTTCGATGAGCAGGCGGTCGGGTATTTCGCGCCGGTCCGGATCAATGAAGCTCTTACGCTCGATTTCGACGACGATTACGCCGTTACAGACCGGTTCGACGTCCATCACTATGCGTTCAAGGTGAGCGACGCGGAGTTCGATGCCATCTTCGAGCGCATCCGGGCCGAGGGTATCGCTTATGGATCGGGGCCGCAGTCACGGGACGATGGACGGATCAATCATCACAACGGCGGCCGCGGAGTCTATTTTTGCGACCCGAACGGACACATCCTCGAACTGCTGACGGCGGGATAAAAATAATTAGCCGACGAAAGGGAACGCTGTGAAGAACAAAGTGACGATGTTTGAAATTCCGGCTTCGGATTTTGCCAAGGCCAAAGCATTCTATGGCCAGGTGTTCGATTGGAAGATCGAGTTATGGGGGGACGAGGGCGCGATGGCGTCCACCACCGAGACGGACAAAGACTACAATCCGATCGAGCCGGGCGGCATCAACGGCGGCTTTTACAAACGCAAGAGCAAAGACGATCATCCCTCCGTCGTCGTGCAGACGGATTCCATCGATCGGACGATTGCGGCCGTTGAGAAGGCGGGCGGGAAGGTCGTGACGCCCAAACATTCGGTCGGAGAATGGGGGTTTATGGCCGACTTTTCGGATCCGGAGGGCAATGTCATGGCGCTCTGGGAAAAGTCGAAGCAATAACCAGAACAAACCTTATACCTCACACATCGGGTAGACAAGGAGGTCACCATGCGGTTCATATCCCTCGCAGTCGTCACAATGTGCGCCATGCTGACGGTCTCGCCGGTCCTGGCCAAAGACAAGAAGGCGGAGAAGGCGATGGACAAAGAGGCGATGATGGAGATGTGGAAAAAGCTGGCCGTACCCGGCGAGCCGCACAAGTTGTTTGCCAGCCTGGCCGGCAGTTGGACGACGACCACCAAGGAATGGATGGAACCGGGCAAGCCGCCGACCGAATCAACCGGCACGGCGGAGATGAAAATGCTGCTGGACGGGCGGTTTCTCTATCAGGAGTACAACGGCCAAATGATGGGACAGCCCTTCACCGGGATCGGCATCGACGGCTATGACAACATGACGAAGAAATATCTCACGGCCTGGATGGATACGATGGCCACGGGGATCTTCTTCATGGAAGGCACGGCCAGCTCCGACGGCAAGACCATCACGCTGAAAGGGTCGCATCCTGAACCGGGTGGAGGCAAGATGACTCATCGGGCGATCTGGAAAATCGTGGACAACAACACCCAGACGTTCGAAATGTACGGCGCGCATGGAAACGGAAAAGAAATGAAGATGATGGAGATCACGTACACCCGCAAATCCTGAGCGATCGGATTGGGACGGCTCCGTCGCAGACGACGGAGCCAGTCCCGGTTCCCCAGCGGGGGGCAGACACCAAGGGGTCTGGTCCCCTTCTTCGCGCTTGGCGTGGGACCTGACCCCTTCTGCCAAGGGGTCAGACACCGCAGGATGGCGCACTGCGAGAAGGTGTCTGACCCCGGAGAAGGGTGTCAGCCCCCGAGCTTCCGTCCGTGGTGGACCGCCGCGAATAATGCTGTCCAGGGTTCTTCCCAGTTCCTCTCTTTCCTAGCCCAGCTTACAAGTGGGCCAGCATCGACTATCCGAGGCGGAGGGTCTCATGACACATCAGCTCGAGATCTGTAGCGTGTGTCGGAGGGTGCAGGGTAAACAGGCAGAATGGAAAGATCTCTGGAGCTATATGGATCAGAATGAATTGCCTGCATCGGCAATCATTCTCACCTCCAGCTACTGTCCGGAATGCGACGAGTCGTATCGCCTCCTGATGGCCTATGGCCGAGCGGGGCGCTCGGCTGAGCTAGGAGCTACGTCCTGATCAGCGTGCGTGTCGGCTCTGCCATCCCAATTCGCCCCGTAGAACATCCCGCGGCACCGCCCTGAAACCGGAGCGCGCTCCTCAAAACTTGGCTCCTGTCCCTCCGCAAAGATTCGTCGTCACTTCTTCCTTTCTTCCGGTTCTTCTGATTCCCTCCGCATCCTTCGTCGGCAATACAGCATCCATCCGGATTCTCCCTGTTGACCTCGTTATGTGGATGTTGTAGTCGGTGAAATGAGCCATGACTGGATAAAATTTTCAGACAGTGTCGAAAGGAGCGCCGATGAACTTTCTACGCCATTCTGCCGGCATTTTGTTGGGAGTGGTGTTGTTCATGTCAATTGCGGACGAGGGGAAGGCCGAGAATTCCTCTCTCGAGGCGAGAGTCCGGGAAAGGGCCGCAGCGATTGAGGCCAAGCTGATCGCCTGGCGGAGGGATATTCATCAACACCCAGAGCTTGGCGACCAGGAGAATCGCACCTCGCGTCTTGTCTCGGAACACTTGCGCAGCCTTGGATTGGAAGTTCGAACCGGTATCGCGCGGACGGGAGTGCTCGGCATTCTGAAGGGCGCCAAGCCTGGTCGCACGGTCGGGCTACGTGCAGATATGGATGCACTTCCCGTCAAGGAACCCGACGGGTTACCGTTTGCCTCCCAGGTTAAAGGCAAGCATTGGGGAAAGGAAGTCAACGTCATGCATGCCTGCGGACACGATACGCATACCGCCATGTTGATGGCGACGGCCGAAGTGCTCGCCGGTTTGAAAGACGACCTGCCTGGTACGGTTCTATTCATCTTTCAGCCGGCAGAGGAAGGTTCGAGTCTTTTTGCACCGGGCTCGGGAAAGACTTGGGGAGCGAACTTGATGCTCCAAGAAGGCATCTTCACAGAGACGAAACCGGACGCCGTCTTCGGCTTACACGTCATGCCGGGACCCTCGGGTGAAATCTTCTATCGCAGCGGCCCGACCACGGCAAGCGGTGACTCTCTCGACATCACCGTTACCGGGAAACAAGGGCATGGCGGGATGCCGTGGAACACAATCGATCCCATCGCGACGTCGGCCCTGATCATCTCCGGCCTCCAGACCGTGGTGAGTCGGAAGGCCAACCTTTCACTTTCACCTGTTGTCGTCACCATCGGCATGATCCATGGCGGCGAAGCGGGAAATGTGATCCCGGAGACGGTGCATATGACGGGAACCATCAGGACATACGATGGAGGTGTGCGGGAGGTCGTTCAGCACGATAGCCGAGTGACGGCGGAAAAGATTGCAGAGAGTGCCGGGGCCAAAGCCGATGTGTCGATCGCCAAGATCTACGATACGACCGTCAATAATGAAAAATTGGCTGAGTGGGCTCGACCGGTATTGCAGCGGGCAACGGACGGCCGGCTGAGGCATGGGCCGCTGGTGGGGGCTTCCGAAGACTTCTCCTTCTTTGCCGAAGCGACGCCGGGCCTCTTTATCTTTATGGGCATTACCCCGCGCAATCAAGATCCCGCGAAGGCTGCGCCGAACCACAGTCCGGGTTTCTTTGTCGACGAGAGCGCCTTGGTGGTCGGGACTCGAACCATGGCATCGCTGGCGGTGAACTTCCTCGATTCAAAATCGGAACAGTAAACGGCGGGACGGGGCCGTGAAGACGCCCTCTCACTTCCGCCCCATCGTCATTCTGAGCCTGTGCATCGCCTGTTGCGTTTTTCCCGATTCAGCGCAGGCAGACGGTTCCGAACTCAGTCAGTCCGCTCGTGAAGAACCATTGTTTACAGGTACGCTGCTCTCCACGCGGGGCTACACGGTCGATCAAGGGCATATAATGGTCATGTCCTACTTCTATTCCACGCGATTCGGGGGGCTCTACAACAACAATTGGCGGCTCCAATCAGCGAGCGTGATGCGCACCAATATCCAACAAACCTTCCTGGTCTATGGTTTGACGAACCGAATCGATGTTGAGATCGCGCCGCAATGGGTCGGCAATCATGCCGAAGGCCAATCGTTTGTCGCATTCGGCGATTTTCCCGTTCAAGTCGGCTTTCAGGCCGTGCGCGAGCGCTTCGATACATGGGTGCCCAATGTCCGAATATGGGTGCAGGAGACTTTTCCTACGGGGCATTATACCGACCTGAGCCCCACGAGCGCGGCTATCGCGAAAACCGGCGGCGGATCATTTGCCACGACGGTTGGCATCGGCGCACAGAAATCGTTCCGGTGGACCGACGACCACGTGTTCCGTGCGCGGCTCAATGCGAGCTACGGATTTTACTCGCCCGTCCAGGTCCAAGGATTCAATTCGTACGGTGGCGGTTTTGGGACCCAGGGCACGGTTGAGCCGGGGTCCATCACGACCGTGATCGCTGCCGGCGAGTATACGCTGACGCGCCATGTCGTCCTCGCACTCGATATCAGTTTACAAGTGGCCAACGCGACGCATTTTTCGGGTACGACCGGTATCGGACTGAATGGCCAACCAGCCACCGTCGGCAACGGCTATAATGAAATCGTCACGGTTGCCCCTGCCGTTGAATACAATTGGAATCAACATGTCGGGGTCATTGGCGGTCCATGGTTCAGCCTGACGGGTCGAAATACGTCTGAATTCTTCGGTGGCGTGGCGGCGGTCTACCTCTATTGGTAAGGACCGGGCGAGCCTCACCGGGTGCTTCGATCGCGGAAGCCAATAGAAAGTTTTCAACTATCCTCGTCTGATTTCAAAGACCACCTTGCCACGCGCATGACCTTCTTCGACAAGTTGAAATGCCTCTTTGGCTTTCTCCAACGGAAAGACCTTGGCGACACGAGGCTTTACTTTTCCTCCATCCACGAGCTGCGCCAAGCGCCTCAGGACTTCAGACGTGACTTGGGTGAACTGTCCAATAGCCGTCACCCCGTATTGTCGAGCAAAAGTCGAATCAGGCTGACCGAGCATCGATACCAGCGTGCCGCCTTTTTTGAGTACCCGGAATGATTTGTTGGTTGTCTCCCCTCCCACCGTGTCGAACACCGCGTCGACATCCTTCACCTTGGTTTCGAACGCCTCGTTCTGATAGTTGATGACTTGATCTGCTCCGAGCTCTTGCACGTAGGTTCTGTCCTCACCGCTGGCGGTGGTCATCACATGGGCCCCGATCGCCTTGGCGATCTGGATGGCGAGACTGCCGATCCCTCCGGCTCCTCCATGGATCAGAATGGTTTGGCCATGCTGAAGTTTGATGTGTTGTTCCAGCCCTTGCAGGGCGCTGGCGCCGACAAGCGGTAGGGCGGCGGCGTCCCCAAAGTCCACCTTTTGCGGCGCAGGAGCCAACGCCGATATCGGCGCGACGACAAACTCAGCGAACGAACCTGAGCCTCCGGCCAACAGACTTGGGTAGCCGTAGACTCGATCGCCGACTTTCACGCTGGAAACCGACTCGCCGACTTCGGCGACCACGCCCGCAACATCTCCTCCTAACGTTGCAGGCATAGTAAGCGGCACCATCTCTTTCATATATCCGGCTCGCACTTTCCAATCGATCGGGTTGATGCTCGCGGAATGCACCACAACAAGTATCTGGCCTTTCCCGGCAGCTGGCTTGGATGCGTTCGGACTCAGTTCCAGGACATCTCTCCCACCATATTGTTTGATTTGTAACGCCTTCATCTGTGTAAATCCTTTCGCTAGGCCGGTTCCCTGACCCGGCCTTCCTATTGCTCGTAGCCGCCGCTCTGGGTGGCCATCCCTCTCATCATAAATCCGCCCGCGTGATTAAGGAACTTGTGTTCTGAGCCTGATCAACAGTGCGGCGATTTGAGGATGAAGAACCTTCAATCGGGCTACCATCGTCATCGTGATCCGTTCGACATCCCCGCCGTGAGCGAATCGACAAAATCCACACTTACCGCCGTCCAAGCGCGGGCGTCGGAGACTCGTTATGCTGACCGACGCAATTCTTGTCCCCCGGCTGCCGTGCTGGAGGAAGTGCTTGTATCCGCTCGATCGACCAGCGGCGGCACCTTTCGTACTCCCAAGGCAAGCATGACGAGCCATGAGCCGGAGAAAATCATATCGATGCCGACGAACAGCCCGATCACCCAGAAAGCCGACGCCGGCCATTCGGCCCAAATGAGAATGCCGAGCAAGAGCGTGACGGCGCCACTCACGATGAGCAAGCCCCAACTGGGAGGGCGAAGGACCGCGGCACCCACTATTCGAAACGTGCCGCCGACCAGGAAAAAGGCGGCCATCAACAGCGTCAAGGACAGCGCGCCGACACCAGGATTGAAGACCATCATGCCTCCGACGACCACGTACAAAATACCTATCACCGCTTCAACAAAGAAGCCGCTCCATCGCCGCGTCTTGAAGGCGTGAATGGTCTCGAAGATTCCTCCGAAGAGAAGCATCCATCCAAAGACCACCACCGAAGCGAGAGTGACTAGGACGGAAAAGCTCAGCGCGATGACTCCAAAAAGGAAGAATGCGATCCCCGAGGCGAGATACCAGCCCCAATTGGCGCGGACAGATTCCAGGTCGGTGGTGAATAAGTCGTGAGGGCTTTTGATAGCGTGATCGTCCATGAAGGCCTCCATTCCCGGCATACGGCTCTTCCGTCGCGTGTTCTCGGGCGCCGGGGGCGTGCTGATATGTGGCCGGTCGTAGGGTGACTTGCCCACCTGAAACAGGTGGGCCCATCGTAGCGGTTCACAAACGGAAGATCCACCGAATCTGCACCATGCACTGGATTGCTCCTGTGACATCCCGCTGATCTATCCGAAGTGAGCTTCTTCACCGCTATTGAGCTGGGATGTCAGCGCCCGAGCTTCTGTCCTTCTGAATGGGTTCCGAAGATTACCGGCGACCGCCGGCCCGACAGGCTCGCCCCAGATTGACACCACTGGCAATCACACCGATGTGGCTGAACGCTTGAGGATAGTTGCCGAGGAACGACCCCGTCGTAGGATCGATCTCTTCCGGCAACAATCCAAGGTGTCCGGCTCTGGCGCAGAGCGAATCGTACAAGTCCATTGCCTCATCCACTCGTCCTTGCTTCGCGAAGTTGTCCACCAGCCAGAAACTGCACAGCAGGAAAGCCCCCTCCCGTCCCGGGATCCCATCCGGCGATTCTTCATGGCGGTACCGATAGAGCAGGCCCTTACCTGCTCCGAGGTAATCGCAGATTGCGCGCGTGGTCGCGACCATTTTTGGATGGTCCGCAGGGACGACGCGTCTCAACGGGAGTGCCAGGAGACTCGCATCGAGGCCGCCGCCACCCAAGTGCTCGGTCAAGGTTTCCGCCTGCGCGTCCCAAGCCTCCTCCAGAATGGCGCGCCTGATATCGTCCGCCATTTGTCTCCACCGTTGACACGGACCTGCCAAGCCGAAGCGCTCACCCATCCGGGCTGCCCGGTCAAGCGCTACCTGGCACAGCGCGGCCGAATAGGTGAATGGCCTTCCGCTGGTGCGGACTTCCCAAATGCCGTGATCGGGCGTTCGCCATTCCCGTCCCGCCGCCTCAGTGAGGGCGCAAAGGTGGCGCCACAGCCGCTGCGGCATCGACCCATGATGAGCCGTCCATTGGTACGCGCAATCGAGAATCTCTCCGCAGACATCGTGTTGATGCTGATCGGCCGCGGCATTGCCCCAACGGACGGGGTTCGAACGCCGGTAGCCTTCGAGTTCCGGATCGCTCACCTCATGCGGCGGCCGGTTCCCATCCAAGGTGTACATGATTCGAGGAGCCCCTTCCCGCTCCACCGCGTCGAGCACCCACGAGAGAAATGCCGCGGCCTCATGCGACAAACCAATGCGATGCAGCGCATAGACGGAAAGGGCGGCATCGCGCACCCAAGCATAACGATAATCCCAGTTCCGGACGCCGCCGATGTGCTCGGGAAGTGAAGAGGTCGGCGCGGCCACAATGGCTCCGCCTTCGAAGTGATCCAGCAGCTTCATCGTGATGGCGGAGCGGCGTACTAAGGCCTCTTGAGGGCCGTCATACTGTAAATGGGTGAGCCATTGTTTCCATATCCAGGTCGTATCGCTATGCAGACGATGCGGGTCGAACGTCGCCCCATAACCGTGGGACGGTCGCCATCGCAAGATGAGATGGAGCGATTCACCCTTCTTGAGGGTGATGACGGAACGAAGTCCTTTTAACGGCGCGCGCGACACGATGCGCAACACAAGCTGTGGCGGCGCGGCGCAGCGCACACGAAGGCCATCGTCCCGGCCCTCGGCTTCCGCACCTCCGCGCGTCTCGATCTCGATCCTCAGCCGAACTTCGCCAAAGAGAACCTTCACGCTCCGCAAGAGCTCTCCCCTGGTGGCCTGAAGATCGTCGGTCAAGTCGGCGCCGGCTCTGAGGGGGCATGAATCGGTGAGGCGGGTCAGGCCGCCCGCACTCTTCATCTCCGTCACGAGGACCGGGCTGTCCGGTTCATAGAACTGACGGGACTCCTGCAAATCCTCCGGCGTGACAGAAAAGTGACCCCCGCGGTCTGCATCCAACAGGCTACAAAAGATCGCGGGCGAATCGAAGCGAGGGAGGCACAACCACACGATCTTGCCGTTGCGGCCGACCAGGGCTGCCGTGGCGCCGTCTCCGATCAGGCCGTGGTCCTCGATCGGCAGATAGCCATCGATTCGCTCCAGCGGTTTCATGATCGGTTCTTTCATGGCGTGCGTAAGCAAGAAGTGCCTGCCTGCCGCGCACGCAGTCGGGCTGACATACGTGTGAGGTCTATACCGCTTGCATGTTGAGCAAAAAGAGCTCGCCTTTCATCTTAGGATGAATGGAACATTTGAATTCGTACCGGCCTGGCCGTTTGACGGTAAAGCGGATCACTGCAGTGGCATTGGGATCCACGAACACCCCTGTAATCCCTCGTCCATAGGTGATGGTTCCGCCAGTCTCTACTTGAGTCGAGATTCCCTGAAAGACCGGAGATCGAAAATCGTGTCGTTCACCGTCTTTGTTATGAATGGTGATCACGGCCGGCACATTGAGCATCAGAGGCGCTTGAGTCGCAATAAAGGTGAAATCTCGAATTCTTACATCTACCCGTTGTTCGGTCTGAGCATCGGTCTGGGGCGTAATGCCGATGGCCAGGCAACCAACGACGAGGAGCACTGGCCCCCAACTGTGCTTATCAGTTCGCTCCTTCATGGTGTCTCCTTCAGTGATGACTGTGCAGAGTCCGAGCTCGAGTGTGAGCTAACTCGGACCGCGGTCACATCGATCTCATAGAGGGCTTCGTGGCTGTTCGGATCTAAGTACGGTGGGGTAATGATCACGTGCATCGTCTATCCAGGTCAGGTAGGTCATTACAGTTGATGGCCAGCGGCTTCCGGTTGATACAAAATCTCCTCAATGCGCAGTTTCCTGATCCCTCCGGGCACCCGCCATTCCACCGTGTCGCCGACCCGGTAGCCCAGAATGGCCGTGCCGATCGGCGCCAAAATGGAAATTTTGCGCTCGTCCAGGTTGGCCTCTGATGGGAACACGACCGTGTAGACCTGCTCTTCCTCCGTCTCGATATCGGTCAGGCGAACGCGTGAGTTCATGGTCACCACATCATGCGGGACCGCTGTCGGCTGCACAATATGCGCGCGATCCAGCTCGCCTTGGAGTGCTTCGAGTGACGGACGGTCGCGCTCCGCGAAGCTGATGCCGACTTGAAGCAGTTCCTTCAACCGGGTCAGATCATAGTTCGTGATATAAATATCACGTGGTTCCATAAGCCCCTCCCTCTCGCTCCTTCGGTCAGTCCAGAGTCTGCGGCATGACACGGCGGTGGCCCGGCTCAAATTTCGGACTCTTGACCGTGAGAACGGGGCATGGCGCCTGCCGGAGCACCGCCTCGGCTACGCTGCCGAAGCGCAACCGTACCCATCCTCGTCGTCCATGCGTGCCCATCACGATCAGATCGCATCCCTGCTCCTTTGCGCTGTCGACGATCGAATCAGCCGGCACGCCGCCGCGCAACATGGTCCCCGTCGCCAAGCCAAAGGAGCCGACCAATCCCGCGAGTCGATCCAACTGCTCCCGCCAATGCGCCCACTTCCCCCACTGTGCCTCAACGGATCGGAGTTCGAATTCGTCGCCATAGTAGATCGGTTCCAGAACATGGATGAGGGTCATTTTGGCACCGAAATGGTTCGCAACTTGAATGGCATATTCGGCGGCATCAAGGGACGGGCTGGAGAAATCCAGCGGAGCCATGACGTGTTGAATGGATGAGGTCAAGCGGATTTCAAGACTTGCCGGAACCGCCAGAACCGGGCACGGCGCGTCTTTGATGACACGTTCCGCTGTACTACCAAGCAGGATCGCCTCTAAGCCGGTGCGCCCGCGGGTTGCGACTACGACCAGATCAGCACCGATGTCTTGAGCCGCTTTCTTGATCTCTTCACTTGGGATGCCGGCCGGCTGCCGCACGTCGATGGCCGTCACTCCGCTATCTATCAGTTGCTGCTCGATGGCCGCCAGTTGTTTTTCGCCCTCCTGCCGGGCTTGCTCGAGGTACAAGATAGTCGACGCGTCTGATCCATACCAGAGCGGACCTCCCGCGACGTGAAGGACTTGCAGATTGGCCTCATAAGCCTTGGCTAGAAAGGCGGCACAATTCTGAGCTCTGCTCGCATATTCCGAAAAGTCCGTGGCAAATACGATCTGCTTCACCAGTGATCGGCCCATCGATCATTCTCCTGGGCGGTCTCCGATATCGTGTGAGAATACAGTCAACCGACGCGCGCGTTCGACGGCGTTCCGACTTTACGGGGTTTCATGCGCCTGCGCTGTACGCTTCGACGGACGGCTCGCTCCATCCCCGCGAGGGCGCGCCGGAAGGCGACATCGGGGAAGGTGTCCCGCGCTTCAACCAGTACGCTGGGAAGATTGCGCAGGACTACTTTGATCCGGCAGAGTTGGTCGATACCGCCGCGCGGACCCGTTGACATCTTTCACGCGGACGGTTACCCGCTCGATGGACTGTGCAAATTTTCCAAGCGTCTGGCTCAGCTTTTGTCGGATGTACGTTCGTGTGTCCTTGTTCAGGCTGGTCCCTAACACACGAATGTGAGCGGGTACCACGTTCGCACGATCGGACTCCCGCTTGAACACTTTCGGAATCCAGGCTGGAAAGGGCGAGCGCATCCGCAAATCTCTTGCGCCGATTGGCGTACTTGAGCGAACCATATCAATGACGCACGAAACGCGCGGGGTACACTGGACATTCTCCTAGTTATTCTTGTTCATTGTTTGGTCTACGCGAGCTGCTTACGAAGCTAGCATCCCATAAGCTGTAACACGGAGTCTTCATCAAGCCGCATTTAATGGACGTGGCTCTTTCTCCGGATACCATCGATGCCCACAGTTGACGCAGACATACTGGAGTATGACTACACCACTGATGAGATCAATTGCAGTTTCCGCTCGAAGAGTTCCTAGGCACTTTTGGCATCGATTAACCTTATCCACTTTGTGGTCCATACTCCTTCACGACTACAACGTAGGCACAAGGATTGTTCGTACGGTCACTGGCTCTCTACTGCCGGAGTACCGTCCCCTCGTCCGGTAATCCACGCCCGTAAGAGATCATGGCGACTCACTGAGTACGCCACTTTCCCGTCGTTCTCGACTGGGAGGTTCAATACACATAGCTCCTCCATCCGTTTGGCAGCATCGGCGATGGTAGTAGACTCGTGTACAGCAATGGGACCTAGCTGCATAAGATCTTCAGCTGCCATCTTGCCCAATTCCTTTCCCATTTCGAGCGCCTTAATAAGGTCATGCTCATTGATGAAGCCGATATACTTGCCGTTATCGTCAACCACCGGCGCACCAGCCGTATGGGTTGATAACAATTCCATTGCGATTGATAAACCATTCTGACCTGCGTGGAACGTCAATCCATTCGTGATGACAATTTGGCCGATGGTTCTCAACTCTTTAGCTGGTGCCCCAACACAACTCATGATTCTCTCCTTTTTCGCCGTGATATCTTCCTCCACCGCCTTTTATCTGCCGTTGCCTCCGCTTGACTTAGGCGGGATCGCCACGTCGGTCACCTTGTTCTCTTCATCGACCAACAGCACGACCGCGTCCCCCTCGGAGAGGTTGTTCAGTCTCCGCTGCGCAAGCGGGCGTACCCCGTACGTCTTTTTACCGTCATCGGTTCGGATGGCAATTTCATTGTTTCCCAATGGCGTCACAATCACGCCGTTTATCCTGTCGAAGTTTCCCTTGAGAGGGGTTTTCTGCCGCCATAATTCCGCCGCACGATGAACCGCTTCCTTGTTGCCGAACGTCACATCCACGATCCTATCGGACTCGTCAATGAGGAACACGGCGTCCACGCCGACGGGCACAGATGCCATCTTGCTTCTCGCCACCGGTCTGATGAAGTGAGACTCTTCTTTGGCCTCGGTCGTACGAAGTACTCCCCGATCATGTCCGGTCACGAGCGGTTGAATCAGTCGGCCTTCAACAATTCGATGGAAGCTCGTCTCCCCGATCAAATGCACGTCAACAAGCAGATTCTGATCGTTGACGGTGATTTCAACTCTGTCTCCCTTTTTCACGTCCGGCAATCCTTTGGCCTCACGCACTCCCATGGGAACAAATCGGGGCTGCATCTCGCCGGTGTCGATCCTTGCCTGACCCGCTCTCACTTCCTGTACCGTCCCTATCAGGACACGATCCCCAACAAGAAGCTGAGGGTGAACATGCTGGGATTCAGAAGCAGCTTCACCGGCATGTACTATTGACATGAAGTACACGGTTAATCCGATCAATGGCCATTGGATGCTTGGTTTCACGGTTTTCTCCTTCGCTTCTCAGAAATTCACTGCGTTGTCGGTCGCATGGTTTGAATTCGGTTCGTTTGTAGATACAGTTCCCTTTCGTGACTGCCCCAGTCACTCCAAAAGACATCGGATTACGGTGTGACTAATGAGTCTCGTAGATCTCCTCATTCACGATGTATTCGGCGTCGAGCCAGTCGTGCAAGGCGTAGCCTTCACGGCGCCCCCGTTCCTCATAGAGCGCATAGGCCTTCGCCGCGATTTGCTGCCACATGCTTTCCGGCAGCTTTATGACCCTTTCTTCTGGTCGCGCATCAATACGTGTTCTTGTCGTTCCGATCTCCGAACCTTGTGCTGGTTTCGTTGCAACTCCCATAAATCCTCCTTGTGCAGGCGAGAACCCTTTGATCAAGTGCCGCCCATAATTTGATGACCTGCCGCTTGCCTCTCAATCCTCGCGCCTTAGAAGTCATTTGCTTCTAGGCGCGGGTCCTTTAGGACCGGGGTAGAGCGTCAAAATCGACCACAGTAGAACGGCGGCCGACAAAATAATACCTCCCACGATTCCCCAATCTATCCCTATCCATGGCATAAGACACCTGCTCGCATGAAAGAGATGCGAGTCCTTCTTTCACGGCCTTCTGAGTTTGATTTACGGAACGGATCTCATGGCCCACGTGATGACCAGGAGCATTCCTCCGATAATCAACGGAAACCAAAATACGACGACCATATCTCCCATACGTTGTACCCCTCCCTTCTAAGGGGACCGTGAAACGAACTTCGCGGGATATCCTCAGCAGAAAACTAACAGTCGCACATGAAGCATTGGCGAGCGGATCGTGAAGAATTCTTCATGATCAGTGAATTCGGTATAGGGAAAGACAAGGCCGGTGCGAACAAGCGCCTGTCGATCAATGCTTCATGAGTTGGGGAGTGAGTAGCTTCATGGCATGCAGCGTGAGCGTAAACGTGGACCCTTTGCCCACCTCACTTTCTACACTGACCATTCCGTGATGAGCGGTGACGATCTCTTTGACAATCGGGAGCCCAAGACCGGTGCCGCCTGAATTTCTGGCCGTACCACTATCGGCTCGGTAAAACCGATCAAAGAGGTGGGGAAGATGTTTCGAATCAATACCATGGCCATTATCTTGAACCATAACTGTAACGGCATCGCCCGATGACCGTAAGCGCACGGTGACAATCCCTCCCGGGTCGGTATGGCGAAGAGCATTGTCGAGAAGGTTGATCATGATTTGCTTGAGTCCAAGTTCGTCCCCCAGGACCATAGGGACCGACTCGGATTCCAGTGACAAATGAATCTTGCGGTCCACCGCGAGCAGGGCCAAATCATCTACCAATTCACGCAAGAGTGGTTCCAGTTTGATCGGTGCCAACTGCATGGGAGGTCGTCCGCTGGTAAACTTCGCCAGAGTCAGCAAGGATTTCGTCAACCTGATCAGTCGTTCGACTTGATTCAGATTCGACACGAGGACTTCACGACATTCTTCGGCGCTTCGCTCTTTTTGCAAGGCTAGCTCGAGATTGCCCCGAAGGATAGTGAGAGGCGTCTGCATCTCGTGGGCAGCGTAGTCGACGAAATGGCGCTCGGTCTCGTATGCCTTCTGCAGTCGGTCCAACATCGAATTGAACGCATGTGCCAGTTGCTGAAACTCGCTATATGGCGCGTCCAGCTTGACTCGGTCGTGAAAGGCGGACTCCGATACTCGTTCTGCTGTTCGGCTCAACCTTTGAATATTCCCTAATGTTTTCCGAACCAGCCAATTACTCCCAAACCACGAGACCACTATCATGACGATTGAACTCACAACCAAAAGTCCTATCACGCTCTTCAGTGTCCGTTCGGCCGGCGTCAATGAGGCTTCCGCCTGCAGCAGGTACCGTACCTCGCCCTCTTCCCGAACGGGCACAAAGATTCGTCGCAAATTCATACCGGCGGGGGTTTGAACCGATTCATAGAACGCCTGACCTGCCTTAGCTTGCTTGAGCGCTTCTGACTGAACCGGTGGACCTCCAAAGGCGCCTGCTGCTTTCCATCGAACTGTTCCATCTAGATCGAGCACGCGAATCGAATGAGAGACTTCAGACAGTTCTTGGCTTCTCTCGTCGCCTGGTGGTTCATCCTGCCCCGAGAGAAATTCGCGGTCTGTTTTCACCATCAAATCAGGTCGCTGCTCGATTAGTCTGCCCAACGTCTGGCCCAATGCGAGCAATCGACCATCGACAGACCTGTGCAGCATGACCTGAAGCCCAACATAGAGGAGTATGTGGGACGCTAGGAGGACGACCGTAATAAGCACAAGTAGTGAACACCGAATCTCTACACGAAATGATTTCATTCGCGCGCCTCTAACATGTATCCCACGCCGCGGACGGTCGTGATCAACGAGAGAGCGGAACTGCGATCGATCTTCGCCCGCAATGCGCGAATGTGTACGTCCACAATGTTCGTCATCGGATCGTGTGCGAGGCCCCACACGTGGTCAATGATGGACGTTCGAGTCAGGACTCGATTGCGGTTCCGTAGCAGATACTCCAACAGCGCAAATTCTTTGTTTGTGAGCACGATCTCCTGCCCTCCACGCCACACGCGGCGAGAAATCAGATCCAACTCCAGATCGGCTACTTTCAGGTGGGTCGGCTCCGGTTGCAAAGATCCACGGCGCAGCAAGGCCCGAATCCGGGCCAGGAGTTCGGCAACCGTGAAAGGTTTTGTCAGAAACTGATCCGCCCCGGTGTCGAAACCCGATATCTTATCCTCGACAGTGTTGCGTGCCGTCATCAGTAGTATGGGCACCATATTCCCAGACTCGCGCAGGCGTCGGCATACCGTAAGACCGTCCAGCTTGGGCAACATGATATCGACAATCAAAAGATCGTAAGGATTCGCCAAGGCGAGGTCTAACCCTCCTTCACCATCGCCTGCCAAATCCACAGCGTACCGCTCTTCCTTCAAACCCTTGCAGATGAACTGAGCGAGATCCGCGTCGTCTTCGATGAGAAGAATTCGCATAATCCGATCCACATAACACACAGATGTGAGTCGTTTCCCTGGTCCATCTAATCAGCTTCTTGCAGAGTGATGCAACATTCAGGATCTGTCGACGGAGGGAAACCTCCTTCACCATACTTCTGTTTTTCAAAAATGAAGAACTCTTCACCTTGCCTTCACGAAACATTCACATTGCCGCCTTAGATGTTTTCTTGAATGCACGAATGGAGGGTTCGATCGAAACCCATCATCATCCGAATCCAAGGAGGCAAGTCATATGAGATTTCACATCAACACGCATGGTGCTGCACTGTTTGTCGTGTGTCTATTCTTGTTCACGACAGGATGCCAGTCTTTGCCTTATGCATCGAATGCAACTCGTATGCACACGGTGAATGTCGGCCCTGAAATAGAACCGCTTCAAATCAACGCAGGCCGGGGTGATGAAGTTCGCTGGGTCAACCAACGATCGGAACCGATCGCGGTGGTGTTCCCGACAGGAGATGCGATTCCGGTCTCGTGCCGCACGGGATTCCGAACGATCGATTCAACGATCCTTTCAGCGGTTGTGGCTCCGAATAGCTCGGTCAGTCTCTGTTTCTCGGAGCTCGGGAAATACAATTATCAAGTCCGGCTGGACGAGAATATCCCCAGTGCGGAAGTGGATAAGAATGCGACTGTTTGGATTGTGGGGCGTGGAGAGCGCAACCCGACGGCCGAAGAAGCATTTGAAAATATCACTCCGTAGCAGCAACGTCACAACGGCGCCATTATGAACGAAGCACACAGCGCCTAATCGCACGTACTACTAACGACAAGGAGGGAAACATGGCGGTGCCGACTAATAAACCGGGGGTTCCGGTTGGGGGGCTCAATACCATTGGACAAATCGACGCTACCAATATCCTGTGCTTTGACGAAAACCGAAATGGCATGTCAGTCGCGGTGGACTTACTGTCCACCCATACAGTTGGCGCGCCCGTTGTGGATCACGAGGGGCGGTACTTGGGTTTCATCAATGAGTTTGATGTCATGCGCGCACTGGACAAGGGCAAGGATTTAAACCTACTGCAGGCGAAGGACATTATGCGAACGGATCGTCTAACCGTGACGGAAAGCACCCCCATCGCGAAGGCAGCCAAAATGATGGAAGAACATCATGTCTTGAGCCTGCCCGTCGAAAAGCATGGCAAGGTTCTTTTCTCAGTCATGCGTCATGATCTTCTGCGAGCGAGAATCGGACTTGGGGTGGGGATGGGTCTCAATCCATAACATCATTTAGAGTACAACCAATAGAGTTCAACCAAGAAAAACTCGGGCAAAGGAGAAGATTCGCAATGTACGAAGTGAAGGAACAACTATGGTGCATCGTGCTCGCCGGAGGCGATGGAATCCGAACAACGCAATTTATTCGCAATTGGTGGGGGCAGAACAGACCTAAACAATACTCTGCCTTTACTGGATCGCGCTCGATGTTCCAGCATACGCTTGACCGCGTCGCCAGACTTACGTCATGGGAACGGATTGTTGTCGTGGCCGGTCGCAAACATCAGCAAATGGTGTGGTCCCAGCTCGATGGACGACCGGTCGGAATGGTCCTCCTTCAGCCTCGGAACGCAGGGGCAGCCCCCGGCGTTGTATTGGCACTGACATACATCCTGAAGCGCGATCCACACGCGCAAGTTGTCATCTGCCCGTCCGGCCACTTTATTTACGAAGAGGACCGATTTGTATCCAGCGTTCAGCATGCGACGGCCGCAAGTGTCCTATTGACAGGACGGCCGGTCTTGCTGGGAATCAAAGCCGACCGTTATGAGCCTGGGTATGGATTGATCCAACCGGGACGTGTTCTTGCTCGGATCGAAACGAGTCCCATTTATGAAATCCGCTCCTTACTGGAGAAGCCGGACCAAGAAGGTGCCTGTAGAATGCAAGCCGCAGGAGCTTTGTGGAATATGATGATCGTGTCGGCTTCCGGACAACAGGTATGGGATTTAGGCCTCAATTGCATTCCTAAAATGATGCACCGGTTCAGCAGTTTACAGGCTACAATTGATACGACTAATGAATTAATCGTGCTCGATTCAATTTACAAAGGCATCCCGGTCCGCCACTTCGATTCACACGTGCTTCAACCCGCGCCCGAACGACTGGCGGTCATGGAAGTCAGGGATGTGTTCTGGAGTGACTGGGAACATCCTGACCGGATTGTAGAGACTTTACAGAAAATCGAGAAACAGCCAGCCTGTGCGGATGCGTTGCCTTTCCTCTATCAGGGGTAAGAAAGAGAAGTCGACGACATGATGGGCGGCTTGTTCAAGATCAGTTCTACCGGCTTTCCGTTCAGACAGATGCCATGAACGGCGAGGCTCTCGCTGGCCAGAGACGATACCGCTTCCTGCAGCCGTCTGAGGATGCGGGATGCCGGGTTTCCAAGAACCAACCGAGGCGTAGCCGGGATTCCGGCATCGATCGCGACGCGGGCTAAACGTCCGAGGTCGAGCAACGCTTCCGTGCGCCGCGCGTTCAGGTAGCGGCTTCCGATCGGCCTCTCGTACCTGGATCCCTCGACCGCCTTCAGGACATGCAGAATAATGAGCTGCGCACGAAACGTGCCTACAAGATGCAGTGCATACTGAACGCCCGCCGTGCCGGTTTGGCAAAGTCAGTCGCCAGCAAGATAGTCCCATCTTGTCTCTTCTGTGTATGGACCGTCATTTCAGCATCGAGAGAGCGAAAGGAGATCGAGAACAATTCGCGGCGGCTTTACTCACAGAGGGGCCTAGTCCATACTGTCCGACACAGCGTTAATACGATACGAGTCAGTCAGCGCCCGAATGCCGGATTCCTTCCTCTATCGCGACTTGGCCTATGTGTTTACCGCCGCGTTGCTCGGCGGTATCGTCGCCTGGAAATTCCGCCAGCCGCTCATTCTCGGCTATGTCTTTGGAGGGATCGTCATTGGTCCATTTACGCCCGGCCCGACGGTGTCAGAGGTTCACGGATTGGAACTCTTTGCCGAGATCGGTGTCATTCTCCTCATGTATTCCATCGGCATGGAATTTTCTATCAAGGATCTTCTCCAGGTGAAATGGGTGTCTCTCGTCGGCGGACCGATTGGCATTCTGATCGTGATTGGATTGAGCATGGTCACTGGCTGGCTGATGGGCTGGAGTGCGACTCAAAGCATCAGTATCGGAGCCGTGGTGTCTCTCGCCAGCACGATGGTGCTTTCCCATCTGCTGCTCGACCGGGGCGAGCTTCATTCCCAACACGGCCGGGCAATGATCGGCATTACGCTGGTCGATGATCTCATATTCGTCATCATGGTGGTGCTCCTTCCGGCCCTTGGTGAATTGAACCGCGGCCGCATCTTCAGCATCGGTCTGGCCTTCGTCGAAGGCCTGCTTATTCTCGCCCCCGTGATGTTCATGACAGCCAAACTGGTTCCGTCGTTGATGGCACGTGTCCAGCGAACTCGACGCCAAGAGCTCTCGATCCTGGTTGTGCTGGCCTTGGGGTTTACGACCGCAGCCATCACGCAAGCGCTCGGCTTGTCGCTGGCCCTGGGTGCGTTCTTGGCGGGGCTGATAGTGAGCGATTCCGACCACGGTCACCAAACGTTGACGCAGATTCTTCCATTCCGAGACGCGTTCGCGGCTCTTTTCTTTGTGACGATCGGCGCGTTGATCAATCCGCATGCTTTGTTTTCGAATCTGCCCTTGCTCGGTGCTATGGTGGCCTTGATCGTGCTCGGTAAATTCGTCATCTGGACCGCAGTCGTGCGTGTATTCCGCTATCCGCTTGCGACGGCCGTATTGGTCGGAGTGGGGCTCACACAAATCGGGGAGTTTTCGTATGTCCTCGTCCGAGTCGCGCGTGATGCCGGCCTGGTGAACCCCGACGTCTACGGCGCCACCTTGGCTGCGTCTCTTTTGACCATCTTGTTGAACGGCTTTCTCATGCACTTCGTGCCGGCATGGATCAGCGGCCGACAACGGTAAGGCATTCGCTTGCATCCTCCCGCGCCCTCTTGCTATAGCAGCTCAGGTCCGTATCCCGACAACAAGGAGGCCTTCATGACTCGTCGCCTGTTTGTTTTCCTGCCGTCCGTCATCGCGTTGGTCCTGACGCTGTCCGCAGCCGCGTCGTTTTCCGCCGAGGAACCGGGCCTCGACCTGAATGCCTCCGACATCGTCCGCCATGCGCTGGAGCAACAACTGGGCAAGCGCGTCAAGATCAAACTCTTCTCGGGTCAGGACCTGGACGGCAAAGTGCAGAAGGTCGGCGCGCAAGCCGTCTCGCTGGCCGAACTGGGAGGGATGGATTTCTTTGACGCCACCGTGCGGCTGGACCAAGTCGCCGCCGTGTTCGTCAAGGTGCGGGGAAAGTAAACACGGTCGCCTGAGATGCGGGATGCATCATGGAGAGCCTGCACCAGCTCGAGATCGTGATCCTTCTGCTGGCCGCGGTCCTGGCGCTCACGACCGTGGCCTACAAGGTCGTGCTGCCCTATCCGATTCTTCTGGTGATCGGCGGCTTGGTCTTGGCCCTCGTGCCAGGTCTGCCGACCGTCGCGCTGAATCCTGATCTCGTCTTTCTGGTCTTCCTGCCGCCCATCCTGTGGTCTGCCGCCTACTTCACATCCTGGCGCGAATTTCGGCGGAATCTCCGGCCGATTTCACTGCTGGCCGTCGGCCTGGTGCTGGCAACGACGGCCGCGGTCGCCGCGGTGGCGCATGCCCTGTTGCCCGGCATCGGGTGGGCCGAGGCCATCGCACTGGGCGCGATCGTGTCTCCGCCGGATGCCGTCTCAGCCACGGCGATCGGCAAGCGACTCGGCATCCCGAGCCGCGTCGTCACGATCCTCGAAGGCGAGAGCCTCGTGAACGATGCGACGGCGCTGGTCCTGTACCGCACCGCGATTGCAGCGGCGATGACCGGGACGTTCATGCCGGGCGAGGCGCTGCTGCAGTTCGTGTTTGCCGCGGTCGCCGGGACGGCGATCGGGATCGCCGTGTCGTGGGTCGCTCGCTGGGCGCTGTGCGTCACGGAAGATCCGTTCACTCAGGTCGCCGTCACGCTGCTGGCGCCCTACATCGCCTGGGTCTTGGGCGAGCTCACCCATGCCTCGGCTGTCCTGGCCTGTGTCGCAGGAGGTATCCATCTGCGCCAGCGATTCAGCGGGGCGGTGACGCCCGCCACCCGCATCCAAGCGAGTGCCGTGTGGAACCTGTTGGTATTCGTCCTCAACGGGTTCATTTTTATCCTGATCGGGTTGGAGTTGGGCGCGTTATGGGACGCGCTGCCTCCGGGCCGATTCGGGCCGGTCCTCTTTGCCGGAGCGGTGATCAGCCTCGCCGCCATCGCGGTGCGGCTGATCTGGGTTCCGTTGGCCGCTCTCATTCCCCGGTGGATGAGCGCCGCCCTCCGCGCGCGCGATCCCATGCCTCCCTGGCCGAACATCTTTCTCATTGCCTGGACCGGCATGCGAGGGATCGTGACTCTCGCCGCGGCGCTGGCATTGCCGGTTACCACGGCCGGCGGAGCGCCGTTTCCATTCCGGGCGGAAATTATTCTCATCAGCTTTGCCGTGATTCTTGTCACCTTGGTGCTGCAAGGCCTCTCGTTGCCTCCGTTGATCCGCCTGCTCCGTTTGGAGCAAGACCATGGACACGAAGATGAAGAGAAGCTGGCGCGCGAGCGGGCGGCGACGGCTGCGTTGAATCGGCTCGATGAACTGGCGGCGGAAAATTGGGCCATGAAGGATCACATCGAACGGCTGCGCCGGCAATATGGACGGCGGTTGAACCGGTTGTTCCATTCACACCTCCGGGACGGGGAAGCGACCATCGAGGACACGGAGGCCTTACAGCGGCTTCAACACGAGGCGCTCACGGCTGAACGGACGGCCTTGATCCGTCTCCGGAACGACGGCACGATCGGCGATGATGTCCTGCATCTCTTGGAGGAGGAGCTCGATGTCGCCGCACTGCACCTGGGCATCGGCGAACGTCGCATCCACCGCGCAAAGAGGTAGGTGGGATGGGAACACCGGTCCTCTCGGTCACCTGCTGCATCGCCGGAGGCGGCCCTGCCGGCATGATGCTGGGGCTGCTGCTCGCGCGCGGGGGCGTGTCCGTCCTCGTCATGGAAAAGCACGCCGATTTCCTCCGCGATTTTCGGGGAGACACGATCCATCCGTCCACGCTCGAAGTGATGCACGAGTTGGGATGGCTGGATCAGCTCCTGCGATTGCCGCATCAGAAAGCGACGCAGATCAACGCGCAATTCGGCGATCTTGCCCTGACCGTCGCCGAGTTCAGCCGGCTGCCGACACGCTGCCGATTCGTGGCGTTCATGCCGCAATGGGACTTTCTCAACTTCCTCGCGGAACGTGCGGCGGACTATCCGGCCTTCACGCTGCGCATGCGGACGGAAGTCACCGGCCTGATCGAGGAAGCCGGTGCGGTGGTCGGCGTCCGCGCCACAACGCCCGACGGCCCGATCGAGGTGCGGGCTCTGCTGGTCGTCGCGGCCGACGGCCGGCATTCTATCGTCAGGGAACAGGCCCGTCTCCCGGTGCAGGATTTCGGCGCACCGATGGACGTCTTATGGTTCAAGCTATCGCGCCGCGCGGGTGATCCGGAATTTCCCGTCGGCCGCTTCGTCCGGGGACTGATCTTCGTCATGTTGAACCGCGGAGACTATTGGCAATGCGCGTACGTCATCGCCAAAGATTCCCTGGACCAGCTCAAAGCGCAAGGACTCGAGCGCCTCCGCAGCCAGGTCGGACAACTCGCGCCGTTTGCGGCGGATCGAGTCGGCGAATTACAGACCTGGGATGCGATCAAGCTCTTGACCGTGCAGGTCGATCGCTTGCGGCAATGGCACCGCGCCGGTCTGTTGTGCATTGGCGATGCGGCCCATGCGATGTCGCCGATCGGCGGTGTGGGCATCAATCTGGCGATTCAAGATGCCGTGGCGGCGGCCAATGTACTGACCGAGCCGTTGCGTCGGGGACGGGTGACGGCCGACGAACTGCACAGGATACAGGACCGGCGCGAATGGCCGACAAAGATGACGCAGCGCGTGCAATTGCTCGTGCAGGATCGCGTCATCAAGCGCGTGCTGGCCGGCTCGGAGCCCCTGAGACCGCCGTTGGCTGTCAGACTGTTGGCGCTCATTCCCTTTCTCCGCCGCATCCCGGCGAGGATGATCGGACTGGGATTCCGCCCGGAACACGTGCGGACGCCCGCGTTTTACGATTGACCATGAAGTAGATGCACGAGATACGAGAGACGCTTCACGAGATACGCTGTCCAGGCGGTTTCGTGACGAACTGTTGTGAATGGTATGGGCTAGGGTAC
Source organism: Nitrospira sp. (assembly GCA_035252115.1). Classification (GTDB taxonomy): domain Bacteria; phylum Nitrospirota; class Nitrospiria; order Nitrospirales; family Nitrospiraceae; genus Nitrospira_C. The sequence continues at coordinate 33,259 of DATFDJ010000169.1, forward strand.
TGACAATGTGGACCCGGCGCCGGTTTCTTTCCGCGACACTCGGCACGGCGATTCTGGCGTTGAGTCGTCCGAAGGCTCTCGGCGCTTGCTCCGGCGCGCCCAGCCTCCCGGCCTGCGGTACCGGTCCGTGGGTCGACGGCGGCCGAGCGTCCGTCGAGGGATATACGACGCGTAGGAGCTACGTCGCAGGCGAAATCGTCACACTCGTGATGTCCTCGTTGAGGAAGACCCGCGCGCGGCTGACGGTCGAACGACTCGGCGCAGAGCGGACCATCGTCCAGTCGCACACCGTGCCGGTTGAGCCGAAAGCCATTCCACCGGCCGCATCGGAGGAGGGGTGCGGATGGGATCGAGAAGAGACGGGCCGATGGTCGTTCGAGATTCCGGACGCATGGCCTTCGGGTTTTTACATGATCACCATGCAGGATTCATCGGAAGGAAGCCGGACGCGGGATGGGGAAGCATGGTTCGTCGTGCGACCGGCCCATCCTGCCGACACGACGAGGGTGCTCCTGCTCGTCGCGACGTACACCTACTTCGCGTACAACAACTACGGGGCGAAGGCGACGGCCGGGGACGGCACGCACGGCAATTTTTACGAGCATGCGAAGGCGGCCTCTTTCCTCCGGCCGCTCCCATCGGGATTTCTTTCGCCCTACGATTGCGGTATCGAGCACGAATCGAATCGGCACTACCGGTACGCGGGATGGGACAAGTGGGAATGGCCGTTCGTGCGATGGGCCGAGCGGGAAGGCGTCGGCGTCGACTACGCGACGCAGGAGGATCTCGAACGCCGGCCGGACCTCCTCTCCGCCTATCGGCTGGTGCTCAGCGTCGGACACGACGAATATTGGTCGGACGGCACGCGGAACGCGATCGATCGTTATGTGGCGCAGGGAGGAAACGCGGCCTTCTTCAGCGGGAACGTGTGCTACCGGAGAGTGCGGGCCGATCAAGCTCACTCACGGCTGCTTCTCGAAGGCGAAATGGATGGGACCTCGCTCTGGAGCCACCGAAAGGGCGTCTCACGCGCGGAGAATCTCATGACGGGCGTCAGTTTTTGCTATGGCGCATTGAATCCTGACCCGGTCCCATACAAGATCTATTACCCGACGCATTGGGTATTCGACGGTGTCTGGCCGGGCCATGGAAAGATGTCTTCAGCGCCGGAAATCGGTTGCATCGGTTACGAATGTGACGGCTGCGACCTGGCATGGAGGAACGGTGTGCCGGTCCCGACTCACCGCGACGGGACTCCTGAAAATTTTCAGATTCTTGGGCTTGCGCCGGGACGAATGCCCGACTATGAGGCGACAGTGCATTCGCGGGCACTGTTCGGCCGGGACGACGGCATGACGCCATGGGGCAAGGACTTGAGACAAGGGGCCGCGGTCTTCGGCCTCTGGACCAAGGGCGGGACGGTCCTGACGGTCGGATGCACCGAATGGGCGAGACATCTGGACGATCCTGTCGTTGCGCACATCACGCGAAACATTCTCCGACGATTATCGAGATGATTGCCGAAAACCAGCAGAGGAGCGGTGAATTCAAAGAGGGAGGTCTTCAACCCACATGACCTTTCGACCGTACGGTCCCATGGCGAGCGCGGTGTAGAATTTACGATCCGCCGTAAGAACGGCGCCATCGACCGCTTCGGCCAAGGCAAGATATAGACAGTCATACACACTGCGTTGAGTATCCAAGGCGAGCCTATAGGCAGCGGATACGAGCCGCTTGTCAGCATGCCGCCGCAACGGAAGATGTCTCACCTCTTTCAAAATTACTTCGCCTTCGGCTCGGGTAAGCTCGTCTCGTCGGATCTTTTTCGCAAGGACATTGCTGAGTTCCAACATCAGAAAGGCTGGGATGTGAAGCCGATGGGCCGCGCGTCTCACCCTGAGAGCAGTCTCAGAGTGAATTTCAGGAATAAACCACTTGATCAAGACGCTCACGTCCACGACGTAGCCGCTCACCGATCGCGGTCCTCACGAGCGAGGTCAGCGCTGTCGCTGAACCTGCGGCCGGACTTCGCCAATCGTTTGCGTAATCCGTCGATTCGCTTCCACGCGCCTTCGTAATCCGGGACCGCCTCTTCCAGTATCATCTTGACTTCCGACTGCAAAGAACGGCCGTGCTCCTTCGCCCGCTTCTTCAATCGATCGACGACTTTGTCGTCGAGCTGCCGAACAAGAACCTGTGCCATGGTTTCCTCCATCCCCGCATGATGTAAGTGATAGCGGAATGATAGCATCCGGCCGATGCCCGGTCAACGGAGGTTATGTTGCGGTAAGGCAAAGAGGGGCACGGTCGTTGACGAGCCAAGATCCAATCGGGTAGGCTCGCCGCACTTCCGACCCATCTTCGAGGAACCGCCATGGCACATCTTCGATTGCTCGTCGTCCTCTCCTTTGCCGGTCTCATGTCTGTCGCAAGCTGGACTGTGACCATGGCCGAACCGACGTTCGAAACGACGGCCCGGTACATCTTGGAAATCGTGAAGGCGTTCCGCACCGCCTATGTGCTGCAAGTGGTGGAGCACACCAGAGAGAGCGGAACATCGCCGCGGGAGGATTGGGAAAAAGACGCCCATTTCCTGCCGTTGCCGGCGCAGTTCGTGAAGGGAGCTGCCGCACAGGTGGAGGGATTCGAGGTCGGCCTGATCGGCATGACGCCGCTCAACCCGGCCAACCGGCCGAAGACGGACGCCGAAGCCAATGCGCTGCTTCAGTTGGAACGAGACCGGCAGCGCCGCTTCATCAGTTTCACCGACGGCGATCAATTCAAAGCCGTCTCCGCCGATCTGGCTCTGGTGCAGTCCTGCGTCGATTGCCACAATCATCATCCGCAATCGACGCGCAAGAATTTCCGGAAGTGGGACGTGATGGGCGGCTTGGTCGTGCGCTTGAAGAGAGATACAGAACCGGAAGGCTACTCGCTCCCCACCGATCCGTCCAAACGACCGCCTGGAACGCTCGAACGCATGACGCCTGCTCCCACCACGCCGCCGCCCTGGGTACGATAAAAAATGCTGACGCGGTGAATCTTCGGTTGAAGAAGGCGAATAGCGGACTGCATCATTCCAAGACCTCAGGTGGCCGGTCTTTAGTTGATGGAGGAACGCTATGCGTCAGGTGGCCTGTCCGCACTGCCAATCCTACAAAACTGTCGATCAAAAACGCGCCTATCTGATCGGCGGAATCTTACTGGTGCTGTTCTCGCTGCCGTGGGTGATCTTTATTTTTCCCATCGTTTTCGTCTTGGCCGGAGCTTCGTTGGCCGTGTCATCGGCGTTCGTAAAAGCAGAGCGCCGGTTCAAATGTCGCGGATGTGGGTTTCAATTCCCGGTTCCCGTGGTGTGACAATGCATCCGTTCAACAATTTTTGAGGCCGATTACACTTCAGTAATTCCGTATATGATTTCAGCTCCTCCTGTGGTGTTTCCGCACGCGCTACTGTTCTTTGACGCCGAGAATTGCGCCGAGCTAATTGAGCCGGATGTGAGTCAGAGGGCATTGGCCGGAGGGCCGAGACCCGACTTGGCGAAGCGAGCGGCGCTTGGTAATTATGGCAAGCGCGAAGCCGCCGCTCTACAGATAGAGTAGTTGATTGGCAACTTCCTCAGCGGTGAAGCGACTCAGAAGAGTCATGATGCGACGAGCGAGTTCGAAATCCGAGGCACGTCGGTTCGCAACGAGGATACCGGCATGGGCCTGCTGGTTTTGCAGTGCCGCAGCGTGCAGCACTTCATAGTCGACGCGATTGTGGGTAAGCAAGGCCCGCTGATGGATTGCTGCATATTGCAATTGTGCAGCGTCGGTGTTTCCTAATTGGTGCGCATTTCTCGTCGTGAGCACGTCAAAGCCATGAGGATGCAGCAATTGAGCACCAATACGGAGACATCTTCATCCATAAAGCTGAATGAAAAGTGAGGCGTTCCTCACCTGAGACGCGGGTGGATCTGATCGTCCCCGATGCGCTGACGCTGGATGTCGTCGTCAATGGCGCTGCGCTGTTCCTGGTAATAGCTGAGGGCGTCGAATACCTGGGCAAGGGTCAGATGCGGGAGACGGACGATAATTTCTTCCGGCGCGACCCCGAACTTCCACAATTCGGCAATGGCTCGTACCGGGGTACGCGTGCCGACCACGATGGGAGCGCCCTGAAGAATATTTTCCGTGCAGACAATGTAGGGATGCTGTGTAGCGGTGGTCATGAAGCAAGCCTACTAGAGGGTCCACGGGAAGTCAATTTGTCGGCTACCGGCGCTGTTGGACATATGAATTCTGTCGGACGTGAGTCGGCGAGCGCATGGCCGGAAGGCCGGGACCCAACTTGGCGAAGCGAGCGGCGCTTGCTCACTGTGGCAAGCGCGAAGCCTGCACTGTTTGAGACCGTCGCGGTCGAGTTTGCAGGATTCAGCGAGTGAGCCGTCTCGCGACATAGACGATTGTCTTTGATCCCAAAGCGAAACGCCCGCGGGTGGCGTGGCGAACGGGGCGACCCACCGCGCGCAGCGTAAGGGCCCCACTGGGGGATGGGTGGAGCGAGCACGGTGGGGCTGTTCGCCATGACAGGACCCGCGGAATAGAGCAATGAGACCGGGGTTGGGTCAGCTCTTCACAATCTCCAGCAACTCGACTTCGAAGATCAGCGTGGCGCCCGGCTTGATGGCGGGCGGTGACCCACGGTCGCCGTAGGCGATGTTCGAGGGGCACACCAGCTTGCTCTTCCCGCCGACTTTGATCTGCTGCACGCCTTCCGTCCAGCACTTGATCACTTGATTCAAGGGAAAGGTTGCCGGCTCTCCGCGCTTCACGGAGCTGTCGAAGACCGTGCCGTCCATGAGCGTGCCGTGATAATGCACCTTCACGGTATCGGTCGGCTTCGGCGTGGCGCCTTTGCCTTCCTTGATGACTGTGATGACGGCGCCGGATTCCGTCTTCTTCGCACCGGGCTCCGCGGCAGCCTTCGCGACGAACGCGGCTCCCGCCTTCTTTTCGGTTTCGGCCTGCGCCGCGACGCGAGCCTGTTGCAACTGGTTTACCTTGGGCCCGAACGCTTGGAGATCGACCTTCGGCGCTTTCTTCAGCACGCCGTCGGTCATCCCGGACCGGACGAATTCCAACTCCGGCTCCGTGAGCGCGAAGGGCCCGAGCGACTGGCTGATGAGGAGACCGAGAGCGTACATCGTTTTTTGATCGTCCGTGGCCGGATCAGCGGCGCCGGCGGGCATCGCCGACATCGCCAGACCCAGCAGACCTACGAGCGCTGTGACGGCAAATCGCATGAGAGGTCCTTTCTGTAAAAGTATCGTGAGTGTTGTGCTCACCATATGCTACCCCGCCGGCAATCACAACAGCTTTTTTGGGATGGCGTGTCGTACTGAACGAGCTGCCGATGTCTGAGACGACGATGATGCGTCCGTCTGTCGATTCACGAAGCACGAGTTACGATCCACGACGCGTCGAGTGGTTGCGTGCCGGCAGAGTCGGGGGTACACTGCGGCTCCAACCGGTTGGTAATTCACTCCTGCATGGTCTTAACCTTCGTCATTTGCTATCTGCTCGTGTCCGTCGGCATCGGCCTGTACGCCG
>DATFDJ010000170.1:0-6453 GCA_035252115.1 Nitrospira sp.
GTGCGCCAGGTAAGGCTGTCGGCTGTGAGCAGCTGTTGCGCCAAGGTGTCAGGATTCACTTCGAGGGTGGCAAATTCTTGTGCGAGCGGCGTGTTGGCCGAACCAGGCACGGCAGACAGATATGTGACCATCTTCATTTCATATTCGTCTGGTGCGGCTACAGTGGGGGCAGGCGGAGTCTGATCAGGAGTGACGCCCAAGAACTCACCGACACTGGAGAACGCCTTTTGGATGCCATTGAGCCCGAGATCGTATGTATCGGCCAATCCTGCAGCGATGAGAGTGACTGGAGTAGCGGCGACTCCAATAGCTTTCAAGGTGAGGTCTGTCGGATATCTCAACCCATTTAGCAATGCGTATGTAGCATCGTTCAAATCTCCCGTCTCGTGACCACTGATAAGCACCGCTTTGTACAGCGCATCGAATTGCACGGGATCAGCAATGGCCGCGGCTGCAGAAAGGCCGGCGAGAAAGTCAGCCTTATCGGAGCCGACAAACGGCCCCTTGGCGTTGAGCACGTTGCCTAGTAATGCGGCAGCAGGCGACAGCCGGTCCGATTGAAGCACATAGGCGCCTCCGGGTGTCGGATCGAGAACCTGGAAATTGGACGGATCAAGTCCATTTGGTCCGAGATTGGCGTAGAAACCTGATTCGATGCGGTGCGAAGCAACGAGACCGATAGTCTCGCTATAGGGCAGGTTGGTATTCGGATTGATTTGCTCGGAATCAAAACTCGACTGGTAGATTGGTCCAGCAGCGAATCCCCCACCCAGTCTGCTAACAATGTCGCCTTTAATGACGATGTTTGCCGCGCTGCTGAGTCCCGTTAGCACGGATGCATCATATCCACCATTCACATTTTCTTGTAACCCGTAGACACCACCAAGCGCATTGAAGGTTGTAAGTGTGATGTGGTTCTTATCTTGAGCTGCATGTGCGACCTCCAGAGGGTCCTCTGTAAGCCACCTGTATGCGGCGTACTGCGCCAAGGCTCCACCTAAACTTTGGCCAGTGAAATTAACCGTGACTGTCAGATTTCCACTGGCATCTCGCGGGAGGGCATCCAAGAATGTGAACACTTGTTGCTTCAATGCTTCCCATTCGCTCCAGCCATAGGAGAACAAGTTGGCCTTCCAGTCGGTGGCATTCAATCCATCCGTGCCGCCGAATGCCAGAATGACGCTGTTGGTACTCTCATTTCGAAACGCGACGAATTTTGCGCCGGCAGCAAGAGCATCGCCTTCTTTGGCTACTACAAATCCATCAGTGGGGTCGGGATTGGTAGGGCTTGGACTTGTAGGAATAAACTGTGGCGCATAGGACGGAGTCGTATCGATGAGTGGTGTCAATGTATCTCCGACATACAGATGTCTCGGATTAGTGTCCCCAGCCGGGCGAGCATTGTCCGTGGCCAGATTTGTAAAGTAGGAGGCATCGCACGCAATGAGCGTCTGTTCGGCAAGTGTTTTGAGGTCAATGGACATTTGTGCCTCCCTGGCAGAGATCGACGATTTGTAGTCTGAATAATTCCTCACTCGGTAGTGGACGTTCTATTCGGTTGAAGATATATGCGAGCTTGCAGCCATCCGGCGATACAGCAGCACCTCCAGAAACGACTCCGCTGAGCAGCTTGGTCAGTGTTCCGCTTTCCCACAGATATAATCCCGAGTCTCTGACCTGATCTCCGCGGTATGTGACTTTCCCGAACACGAGTCCGCGCTTCGTCACAACTACCCACTGCCATGTTTGCGTGGCCCACGCTTTACCCTCAGGAGAAAAGATCTGCTCAACTTTGCCATCCGGATGTAACAACCAAAGTGGAGGGGCGGTAAGCCGCCCACGGGCGCCTTCAATCAAATAGGCATCAAAAAAAGGCATGTATGAGACATGTGGCTCAGTATGTCGGCTGGTTAAGCCAAGGGAGATGGGCCTTGCTACCCCGGAACGGTAGTATAGTAGTGGAAATTCTTCGATCTGATCCTGTCCGTCAGTGCCTCGATCGATATAGCCATGTTCTTCCAAGAGAGGAATCTTGGAAGTCGTCGTATGGCCATTCACAATCCATGGTGGAGGTTGGGTCGCACTCGGACGACAACTGATAGGATTAAACCAAATTCCTTCTTCCTGAGAGACTTCGACAGGTTGTCCCTTGAAAAAAGCAAGTCGCTTTTTCCTCTTACCATCGGGAGTCTGCACTGAATACATCAAATAGTCTCCGTGAACACATGGCCTACTGGCCTCATCAAAGTGTGCTTCTCTAGTAAGCGTCGCTCGGTCAATGTCCCAGACGTAATAGCGATGTGCCAGCCCCGTCGGTGGACCTTCCTCTTTCGAATGTCCGCTGAACAAGACACGTGAATTGTCGAGCCAAAGCGGACCAAGACTTTTCGCCGTAAAATCGACTTCTTTAATGGAAAACGGCATGGTAGTAGCCCCCCAAACAGAACACCCAAGTGTGAGACCAACGCATATCAACACCATGCGCGTCATTCGTGGGGTCATAGCGGACAAAAAGGTGTCAGGAACCATTGTTGACGAACTCCTTCTTTGGCCGTCCTCACTCTCGCAACGTGGCTCCCAAGTTCCACTGCTTCACCACCCGCTCGACCCACGCCTCGCTCCCATAGGGTTGTCCTTTGATCACGCTCCGTCGCACCGCCGCGACCTCCTCCGGTCGTTCATCGGTATTCACCCAATACAGCCACTCACCGGGGCGCTCCATCGGCCACGCATGTAAGGGAATGGTTCCTGACACCTTTTTCTTTCCAGAACGATGCCTCTGCACAAACGTCAGTTAACCGCTCGATTACTGACCTCGCACGATCCCGAAATGTCCGATACGCAAAAAGGTGCTGTCTCGCTAGTTGCTTGGCCGTCGTCCCATCGCCATTGTGAAGATCACGGAGCAATGCAATGGTGAGAGGCGCAAAGGCCGACGACGGCGTCGCGATCTTCATGAGGCGACTGTGCATATCGGCCAACTGTTTCGCCGCAGGCTGGAGCGCAGAAAGCGAAACATCTCGTTGATTGAGATCGACAAGATCGTTCGCATGCGCCACCAGTTGATCGGCGATCGGGCTTATTGCGCTAAACACGTCCTGCTGTTCGTTGAGATCGGGACAAGGTTCGTCCAATGCAATGCGGCTTGGCCGTCGCTCAAACTGCTCATACCAGTACTTGCGCCAGAACGTTCCGTACCATTGGGCACGCTCATCACATTGACCGGCGCGCTGGCGATATTGATTCAGCCCATCCGCATCCAGCCTTGATTCATAGACCTGCACACCAGTCCATGACGAAGGGAGCGGCGCACGGCCCAACAGATGGACCGCTAATTCTGCAACTTGCTCCGGGACGATCGAATCGTGATTGCCGACTTCGGACTCAACGGAGTCCGCTCGAATGACCCAGTGATTTTCTCCATAGGGTCCTGTCTCCCAGAAAGAGACGGGACCGACTGAGATATTCAGAACCCGCACGCCAACGCCAATTGCGACGTGCATGGTTCCTGTATCGTTCGTTATCAGTAGGTCGCAAGATTGGAGCAACGCGGCTAATTGCTCGATGTCTGTTCGCCCAGTCGAGTCGAAGATCGGCCCCTTGCCCCCTGCCGTCTTATAAACGCGAAGAGCCTGCTGTGCTGTATTCTTCTCTCCGACCGTGCCGGTCAGGATAAATTCCACGGATGTTCGTCGACTGATAGCCGCCATTGTGCGTCCGAATGATTCCGCTCGCCATGCCTTCTCAGGCCGGCTCGCTCCGACCTGCACCGCTATGCGGGCGACTCCGTTCGTCCTTGAAGGAAATTCTGCACGGGCCCACTTCTCCGCTGCCATCGAGATGGCAAGCCGAATAGGTGTGTACGTTCCATGACCGCTGCCGCCCAGGGTAAAGAGATCCACAAGGTTGAACCGATTGAACCGTCGGTACTGGAGCAAATCGGCAAAGTAGACGAACCAGGGATTCTGAACGAGTGGAGCGCCTACACAGTTCAAGAGGACGCCGCGTGTGTCCGGCGCAGCTATGGCCGACGCCAGAAGGCCGCTCCGACGCGTGAAGGTGATGTTGATCACACGGTCGTACCCCACTTTTCTGAACGGATCGGCCCAGTGCACGACCTCTTGTATCAACCGCGTCGTATCCGTACCCGCAGACACATGCCCTAATTGCGCATGTACATCATCGCAATAGACATTCCGCACGCCTGGCAGCAGAGCGGTCACGGGAGCGCAGGGCCGACTCACGAGCACGTCAATCGCTACGTCAGCCAACTCTTCCCGCAGTCGCTGAAGTAAAGGCGTCATCTGAATCAGGTCGCCCAGCCTGTTCAAATTAATGATGAGGACTTGCTTGCGCGTCTAGATCTTCATAGGGAAACGATGGGACTGGTCACTTTGGCGCCTTCGAGCAGCGCAAGAAACTGTGACACAATCTTTTCCAGACTGTATTCCTGCTCCATCACTGCACGGCCTGCTTGACCAAGGTCTCGATATTGCATTGGATCGCGCAAGACGTTAAGCGCTTGATCAGTTAATCCCTCCACATCAAAAAAGTCTCGCAGCAACCCAGTGCGTTCATGCTCGATCACCTCGCGCACAGGCGCGACATCCGACGCCAGGACCGTACATTCGCAGGCCATCGCATTGAGCAACGACCATGAGAGAACAAACGGCACTGTGAGATAGATATGCAGGTCGCTAAGCGAGAGAATATCGACAAGCTGTGTTTTCGGAATGGTCTCAAGAAATCTGAATCGAGAGAGATCGGGCTGCTCAGTTTGGATCACATGCTCTCTAAATGTCTTGGTCTTGATATGACTCAGGTCATTCCCGTAGCAGACGCGGTCGGAGCCCACGACGGCAAACAGCACGTTGGACATTTCTTTCGCGATCCGGTTCGCGACCCGCACAAAGATATCGAAGCCGCGCATGGATTCGAGCCCACGCGCGACGTACGTCACGATGCGCACGTCGTCGGGAATGATTTCGTTCCCGATGCGGCGCGGCACCGGCCGCCGCTGCCAGAACTCCGTGTCGATCCCGTCATGCATGACCTCGATCTTGGATTGATATTCCGGCGGAAACAGACTCTTCTGCCACGCCGTGGGGGCGTAGCCGGCCGCGCAGGCTTGGAGATCCATGAGGATCATTGCGTTGCGCGCATGGGCGCGGAGCTTCGCGATCGGCGGCGAGGGGAAGTCGGGACGGAAATCCATGTCTGAGTCACGGGTGTGATAGTAGTATTCGAACAAATTAATGATGGGACAGTCATAAAGCTCTTGGAGGAATGCCGTGGTCCCGAACCCGCTGTGCCCAATCACAACATCCGGATTGAGCTGCGCTTTTTCACAGGCCTCGTAGACCGCGTGCGCCGACCAGACTGCATTTTCAAACGTACGAGAGCAAAAATGCGTCGTCTGTCGTGCTCCGCCGCGTGGCGTGAACGGGATGCATCGGACGCCATCCCGCATGCCGGTGGCATTCGTCGAAAAGAACACGCAGTCTAGATCCGGCCGCGTCGTGAGACGGGAGAGCAGTGGGCCGAATTGGCCGGGAAAGTTCGGATGGACGAAGAGGAGCTGCATAGCGACGGAAACGCCGGACTCCCTTCTGTTACTGAACGCGAGCTACGACTGGTTCGTCACCTGACTGGCGTCACGCAGTCCGACCAAGATGTGCTGAATCTGTTGATGCAGCCGCACGAGCGCTTCCAGAGGCATCGCGACGCGGGTCACGAGCGTTCCTGTTAATTCCTTGGGAGCCGGTTGGCCGTTTGCCGCGGTCTTCACGATCGCGCCAAGCAACGCGGGCTCCAGGAATCCGAAGTCGAGATACGCGATCCCTTGCGCCATGCCCACGTTCGTATGATTCGCCGTGTGAGGCCGATCGGAGTGTTCGATCGGCTTGAGGCGCACGTTCAACGAGATGGTCTTGTCTTGGGTATCGCTCATATCGATGACCTCGTGTCCACGGACGTAGCGTCGCAACACGATCGATCGCTGGCATGAGTCATTAGCCAGCGCTCATCGTCGTGGGTGGATTTTCGCCAAATGGATGTATTTCGGTATCCATATTAATGAAAAGTGCGGGACATTACTGCCAGACCGTTTCACGTGTCAAGCGAAATTTTCAGCAGCAGAATAGCCGAACGCCGGAGCAGTGATTCTTGCCAGAAATAAAGAACCTCAGGCCGTCGGTGGACCGTAAATCCGGATGAAGAAGAACCGAAGAATTCTAGGTTTCGTGTCGCAGAAACACACCTGGCGCGTCCGCCAGGTTCTTGGGTCTACTGACGAGACGGCGAACGACGACGCGCCGCGGTTCGGGATTTCTCGTCGGCAGTTCGGATTGTCAGTTTACGCGTGAAGACCGAGTGCGAATTGAGGCATCGGACATGGGCACGATCAAGAGCTATGGCTCAATCACGAGCCACGAACACGAAGGGATGGAGCCG
>DATFDJ010000171.1:0-20579 GCA_035252115.1 Nitrospira sp.
TTTTGCCATGCCGATCCCTCAGTTCATGATGACTAGAATTATGGTCATCAGAATAACGCAGGATAATGTTGCCGTCAACGGGCTAGAAGTATCGCACGCGACGCCGCGAAACGATTTCTGCCAGCATTTGTTTCATGCCACCTAGCTTCACGCAGTCTCAATCTAGAGGAGTAAGCCGGTATGCTGTGAAACGGTTCCTGCCACTGTTTTCTCCATCCGAATCCGACGTGAGTAAACCGGTGGCCGGTCATTGCTCGGCTGTGCAACTCGTTCCATCCGGCTCAGAACGCCTCACAGGTCGGAGATAGCGCCCGCAACCTGTTTAACGGTAGTGCGAAAAGAGTTGGCCCTCGCGGCGAAACTGTTCCTGAACTGTGATCGTTTCACCAGCCACCACCCGCTGCCAAGCCTTTGTGTTCTCCTTCTGTCTTGCTTTGTTTTAGGATGACCACACGAAAGACTCTGCGGGAGATAGAAAAATGCGTTGCACCCGCCAGGAAGATTTCTCAGATAAATGGCGAAAACTCAATCTCACCCGGAACGGTTCACCTCTGGAAGGGGCATTCCTTCCAGCAAGCCATATCGTATCGTGAGCAGTTGGGTTGTAAACTTCTTGAAGCATCCCGTTGGGCAACGCCGAAATGATTATCGACATAAGTTCGTTGCCCGGAGAAATTTCCTTGTAGGAGTATTTCACAAACACTGTAGTCGTGAGGTAGTGTTCGCCGTCCTTTAGGATTATTTTGGGCAAAGTACCTTTCACATCCTGAGCAACGTTTTTTCGGAGGTGCCGTATCTTTAGTGAAGTCTGTGCGGTTTGGATAGTGGCAGTTCGTTCTCCCTCAGTCTTCTCTGACTTGGAATCCACAAACAACGCTTGTTTAATCGCATACTCTGGGTGGAAGACATATCGAGCGCGCTTGTAATCGATTTTCCCAAAAAGCCTTATTGGAATACGAGAAACACCTATCCTATCCAAAGCCTCTCTTGTTATATCTTCGCCTATATCGCCTTCCCAATCTCTTTCATTCCGAAAGATCTCCACTGCCTCTCTGCGAAAATCATAGATAGCTTGAGTGACAAGCCTCAAAGTGGACTTCTCGATTTCTTCGAGTCGCGGAAAATTTGAAGAAAGTGTTCGAGGGTCTAGGATCACAACAAGCGAAGGCTAGTTCTTCGACAGTTCTTCTTTGCTAAATCAACATATGCCTTGTGGAGCTCTATCCCAATGTATCGTCGCTTTTCCTGGATAGCGGTAACCGCTGTCGTTCCACTGCCCATGAAAGGATCTAAGACTATGTCGTTTTCGTCTGATAATAGACGGAGGACCCGCCGAACCAGTTCGACAGGGTATTTTGCCTCATGATCATCGTTAGCACGTACTGATGGAATCTGCCAAACTCCACGAGAGCCCCACTCACGCCACTCATTTGGTGTTAACCTACCCCTATCGAATTTCGTAATCCCAGGCTTCCAAAAAAAATAGAGATATTCAAACTCGTCTACCGCACGATAAGAAAGACTATGCCATCTGCTATTTTCCCAGCAAGCATCCTTTGCCCAAATACGGCGGTCGTAGAGATAAAATCCAGCCTTTAATGCCCACTCTTCGAGTAAGCCACCCAGTAGTTTAACTCGAGTTTGATTCTGGTATTTTCCTCCACGGATATTGTTACCATTGAGCCTTCTATCAATTGTTTGCTCACTACACCCCAATAAAGCCGCAAGTTGGTAACGATTTAAAAGTGGATGGGACGCTTTTGCTTGGAGAACTAGTTCTCGAGTAATTCTCGATCTTCTTGTTACGGCATCAGCTTGAATTTTAGGCATTGAAGAATCCTGGAAACAAAGAATATCTGCGATATTAACTACAAGGAAGCCGCCTGGCCTTATGATCGGATAGTGAAATCTTATAACGTCTTCTAGTAGTGACATCCATGAGTGGAAATCTGTTAGGTATGACTCGTATTTTTTGCCGACAAAGTATGGAGGTGACCACATACTGACGGTGACGGTATTAGGCTTGATCTGCTGCAAAACTTCCCTAGCATCTCCGTGATATATTTCGTTCGGTACTAAGAATTCTTGTCTTGGCTGAAGATTGCTTGCACCTATAACAGGCTTGAGCTGATCTTGCAGTCGCTTCGGCATGCGACTGAGATTGTGCGTTGCTGACTCGTGCATCGCTAATAATCCTGGCTCGATAACGTGGTCTCTTATAGCTTTGGCTAGTAAGCAAGTCAATGCCAAAATGCTATATATGGTGGTTTGTCGATGTCTTAACCACATTAAATAGCATCATTAGCCCAAGCAAACATGCCGCACAATTGCCACACGCTTTCTGAGGTTCATTGGTGAATCCTCCCCGGAGTAGTTGAGCGTTCTTTCTCTTGCGGGTGGCATGGCGAACGGGGCGCCCCACCGCGCGGAACGGAAGGGACCCATTGGGGAATGTGTGGAGTGAGCACGGTGGGGCTGTTCGCCAGGACAGGACCCGCACTTGTATGTGAGGCCCAGAGCCATCCTTCTTTCCTTCACAACTTCCCAAATGACCTCTCCCAAAACTCCCTCACCTTCTTCATATGTTGCTCAATATCATCCTGCAAATGTCTCGCTCCCGCCTGCCAATCGTCCGTGGTGTAGCCGACGCGGCGGGCGAGGAAGATGAATTCGTCCGAGTCGGGTAGGGGCAGCACCAGATCCTTGGCATTACCGCGCACCATGCGGAGGCCGTCGATCAGCATGCGGATAAAGAGATAGGCCTTGCGGAGATGGTCGCCGTCCTGCCGGCTCACGATCCCGCATTCGACGAGTCCCGCCAACGCCTGCATCGTATTCGGCGTCCGGATCACGGCATGCTTGTGACCGTGCAGCAATTGCAAATATTGCACGGCGTATTCGATATCGATGACGCCGCCTGGGCTGTGCTTCACGTTCACCGTACCGCGTTCGACGAGTTGCGTGATCTGCTGCCGACGAAGATCGAGGGACGTCTGTAGGTCCCATGGGTCGCCGCTGTAGACGAATCTGTCCCGGTGCGTTTCGACCTGTTTGCCGAGCGTGGCATCGCCGGCCACGTGCCGGAGCTTGATCAACGCTTGACGTTCGAAGGGAGCGGCCAATCCCTGGTCGCTGTAATAGCTGGTGATCTCGTCGAGCGGATTCGTGAGCGAGCCTTTCCCGCCGTGCGGCCGCAAGCGGACGTCGAGATGGAAGATGCCTTCCTGCTTCGCTTCGATCCACTGGAGGAGTTCGTGCGCGAGGCGTTCGAAGTATTCGCTGTTCTCGATGCCTCGTTTGCCGCCGGTCTTGCCGGCACCGCCGTAGACGAACAGCACTTCGATGTCTGAGGCATATCCCAGCTCCCGGCCGCCGAATTTGCCCAATCCGAGGATCGTGAACGGGCAGGGCTTCTTGTTCGCGAGACGCGGCTCTCCATATTCCCTGCTCAGTTTGGCCTGACAATCTCTCAGGCTGCGATCGAGAATGACTTCGGCCAGTTGCGTGAGCGCCAACGAGAAGTCCGCGAGGCCGGTGCCCGGCTCGACGATATGCTTCATGTCGATGCGGAACAGCTCGCGGTCCTTGAAGACGTTCAACGCGGCCTTCCCGGCCTCGGCGGTTTTGGCGCGATCCACCTGTCTGTCGAGTTCCTTGCGCAATATCGCCTGCGGCTTGATAAGCGGGGCATGGCGGTAATCCTGGAGGAGCGGCACCAGGTTGTCGTGCTGGCGGCGAAGGAAATCTTCCCACAGGAAGTCGCTTGCGCCGAAGAACCGCGCAAGGAGTGGAAACGTCTTTTTGTCGCTGAGGAATGCCAGGACCTCTTCCTGCTCCTTCCCCGCCGTGTCCTGTACGATCAGATCGAGAAATTGATCGAACGCTTCGAGCGCTTTGGTCGGGTCCGGCGCCCAGGTAAGCGCATGCGTGAACTGCTTGATGAGCACCGCCGTCAGCCGCAGTTGCTGTTGATCGACGGAGTCGGTGAGCTTGTGCCCGTGGCGGTTACGGACATGGAACCGGTCGTGCAACTTCCCGCCGTCCATCTCGATTTGCGCCTTGCTGATGTAGATGTTTCGCATCGCAAGCGCATTGGCGAAGGCGTAGAGGAAGGCGGGCGTATCGTCCGACCGGATCTCCATGATCGTGTCCGTCGGCGAGCGGCTGTTGTCAAACGAAATCCGGACCGGGCTCAGCAACCCGGTGAACGAGCCGCGGCGCTTACCGAGTTGTTCGACGAGGTGCCGGTTCACCGCATGGCGCGCTTCCTCGAACTGTCTCTCATCGAGGAGGCGAATGACGGAACGAAGCTCGCTGTCGAGGCGCTGCCACTCTTCCGGTCCGAACGGCGTATCGGTCATCGGCTGGATCAGGAACAGATCGACGATCTTCTTCCGGTTGAGTCCCGGCCGTATCTTGAGACGTTGCCGTGGTCCGGTTGTGGAGGCTGATCTGGTCTGCGTCGATGGCGTTTCCGAGAAGGTATAGATCTGTCCTTCTTCGATGTTCAAGCCGAAGGCTGAAAGAAGGCCGCAGATCGTGGCGAACTCCGCGAAGTAGTCGTAAGCGACGACGGTGAGCGCGAATCGTCCGTCACTGTTGTCGTCCACGGAGATCTCGCAGGGATGGTCGGGAGTGAGTCGCGCGGCCAAACGGACGTGCCGAGCGATCGCCGCCGGCTCGACCCGTCGGAAGTATTCCTGATCCATCCGGCTGACGAAGTCCTGCAGGACATCGGAAGGCGCGTCGCTGCACAATGGGGCGACGGCCTGCAGTATCGATTCGCGATCGGACATGGGCGCAGTATAACTGAAGCGCCGTTCATTGTGCGCAATCAAGGCTGCCAGTATAATGCCGCGCCGGAAGGGACTGGCTCCGGCGCAGCCGGTGCCTGTCCCTCTTTTAGGCCCAGGCGTCAACATCGCGAGTGACGGGTGACAAGTGACAGGTGACAAGAAGGACATGATCCTTGGCTGCTAGAAAGACATCTCAACGGACGCCCACCACCCAGCCGCCTGCGATTCCGCTGTCGGGGAAGCCGGACCCCACGCCGGTGCTGCTGGCGGCTGAGCGCAACCCGGAGCAGATACACACTATTCTTTCCGCCTACGGCTTGATCGACGTCGAACAGGCCGACCGCAATCTTCAGGCGATGGCCGGCGATCCTCATGAGCGCCGGCAACTGGCCGCGATCCTCCCCCTGTTGCTGGAGGCGATCGCCCGAACCGCCGATCCCGATCAGGCGCTGAACCATTGGGAGCGCCTGCTCGCCGGCACCACGCGCTCCTCGTTGCTGGATTACCTCCGCAGCTCGCCCCGCATGTTGGATTTGCTCTGCACGATCTTCGGGAACAGCGACGCTCTGGCCTTCTCCATCGTTCGCGACCCGCTTTTGATGTACTGGTTGTCGGAAGAAGCGGTGCTCTCCAAGGCGCCGACCCGCGAGGGAATCGAACAGGACCTGCGCAGACAACTCGAACGTCTGACGCTGAAGGAACTGAAGCTCGATGTGCTGCGACGTGTCCGGCGACGCGAAATGCTCCGCATCGGCGTGCGGGATCTTTTAGGTTTGGCCGACGTGCCGGAGACGACGGCCTCGCTGTCGGATTTGGCCGGTCTGCTGATCGACGCCGCCTACGGAATTGTTCGTGAAGATCTGCGGCGACAGTACGGCGTGCCCATGCACAGGAGCCGCCAGGGTAAGCGGGTCGAGACGGAGTTTGCCGTGATCGGCATGGGCAAGCTCGGCGGGCACGAATTGAACTACAGCTCAGACGTGGACTTGATCTACGTGTACGGATCGCATGAGGGCATGACGAGACTTCCGCGTGGACGATCGGGAGAGAAGCCGGCGGGAGTCGGGATTTCCAACGAGCACTATTTCGAAATGCTGTCGCGGGAGTTGACGCGGGCGCTGGCGGAGCAGACAAAGGAAGGCGCGGTCTTTCGCGTGGATCTACGCTTGCGCGCTGAGGGCAGCGTGGGACCACTCGCCCGTTCGCTGGACGACTACAAGCGATACTATGCCGCCAGGGGCGCGGCCTGGGAGCGATTGGCATTGCTCAAGGCGTGGCCTGTAGCCGGTTCACCCAAAGTCGGACAGGCGTTTCTCCGCATGGTGAAACCGTTCATCTTCGGAGCGGGCGCCTGGACAAAACGGGCCAGTGACGCCCTGTCGGTGATCAAGGACGTGCGCGCAGTGAAAGAAATGATCGATGCCAAGATGGCAGAGCGCGGCCATGAGCGGCGGAACGTGAAGCTCGGGACCGGCGGCATCAGAGAGATCGAGTTTCTCGTTCAGACCATTCAGGTGTTGCTGGGCCGGAAGATACCGGCGCTCGTCGAGCGGAGCACGCTCGTTTCGTTGAAGCGTCTTGCCGACCGGCGCCTGATTTCAACCGAAGAGCGGAAAGCGCTCATCGCTGCGTATCTGTTCCTGCGCGACGTGGAGCACAAGCTCCAAATGGTGCACGATTTGCCAACGCATGCGCTACCGGACGACAAGGAAGAATTGGCTCGGTGCGCGACACGGATGGGATATGAGGGGGAAGATCGGGACGCGGTGCGCCGGCGGTTCGTGGAGGATCACGATACGCACACCGGCGTCGTGCACGAGCTGTTCCATTCGTTCTTTTACGAACCGAAGAAGCCGCGGCTGTTCAAGGCGGTCATGAGGGTGCTACGGTAGGGTCAGGAACCTTTCCCGCGCTGGAAGCGCGATTCCTGACCCCTTGAACCATTAGAACGACGCGCGAACGCCCTTCGAGGGGGCGGTCTCGGCGCAGCGGTTGCACACGCCGGTCGTGACCTTGGCTTTGAGCTTCTCCTCGAGATAATCCTCCAGTCGCTGCCAGATGCCCGTGGTGGTTTTGACGCGCTTGCACTTGGCGCACAGGCACAGCGAACCGCGCAGTGTGTCGAGCTCCTGCACTTTCTTTCCGAGAACCCGAGTCTGTTCGTGCAATTCCCGCTCGCGTTCCGCGCGGTTGTCGAACTCTTCCTTCAGGCTCATGGCCATCGAGACGCGGGCGACCAGTTCGGCCGGAATCACCGGTTTGCGGATGTAATCAGTCGCGCCGGCATTGTACGCGGCTTTGATGTCGGAGGGTTCGGTCTTCGCGGTCACGACGATCACCGGCAGGTGTTCCAGGCGCTCGTCCGCCCGGATCCGCCGGCAGGCCTCGAGGCCGTCCATGTCCGGCATGAGGAGGTCCAGCAAGACGATATCCACGTGATCGGACGGCGGGGCCGAATGTCCGATGCCGAGGCGTTTCAACGCGTCGGCCGCGGAGTCGGAAAACACGATCGAGCGGTAGCCGGCCTGCTGCAACGTCACGGCCAATACTTCGCGCTGCTCCTCGAAATCGTCGACGATGAGAATGCTCATGACTCAATGTCTCCCTTCGATAATTATAGTGATATTATGCCGCCCGTCCTTTTCGCTCCCGTGAATTGTCCGTTTCCTCTTGTGCGCTTTGCAGAGCCGCGATGAGGTCCGCCACGCGTTGTGTGATCCGATGGATGTCCTTCCCGAGCGCCGCCTCCTCAATGGCGTTGCCGATGGTCCCGATCGCCTCCAGTCCGTAGGAACCGGCCAGACCTTTGATGTGATGTCCGATCGTTCTGATCCGTTCGAAATCAAGGCTGTCGAGTGCCGCTTGGAGCGTAGCGACGTCGCCCCGCCGGTTCGCGAGAAATTTGGGCCGCATTACATCGAGTGCCTCATCGAGCGGAGAGCGGTCTGCACTGTGGTCTTGCGCCGTCTCCACAGGGATATAGCGTTGGATCGCCGCAAGCAGCGGCTCCATTTTGATCGGCTTCGTCAGAAAATCGTCGCATCCGGCCTCCAGGCTTTCCCGTTGCGCCTCCAGCATGCCGTTGGCGGTGAGCGCGAGGATGGGACAGCGAGCGCGTCCCTGAGCCGTTTCCCATGCCCGGATGTGGCGCGTCGCCGTGAGGCCGTCCATTTCCGGCATGTGCAGATCCATGAAGACCAGGTCGTAATGTCCTTCTTTGAAGAGCGTGAGGACCCGGTTGCCGGAGTTCGCGCAGTGGAGACGATGCGGCGTGCTCCTGAGATAGAGGCGGACGATTTCCTGTGATTCGATGGAATCTTCGGCGAGAAGGATGTCGAGACCTCGCAGCGATCCGGCCGACGCCCGGCTCTGTGTCCGGACGACCTGAGTCGGCGGCGGCAGAATGGTCTGGACCTGACTCTCCTCCTGCGGCTGGTTTTGAAGGGGAACGGTAAAGGAGAATCGGCTCCCTTTCCCTTTTTCGCTCTCGATCCAGATGCGACCGCCCATGAGTTCAACGAGACGCTTGCTGATCGACAGCCCGAGCCCCACGCCGCCGTACTGCCGGTTCGCGTGGGAATCGGCTTGTGTAAAGCGGTCGAAGATCATCGAGCATTGCGCGGCGTCGATGCCGACTCCCGTGTCGGCGACGGTGAATTGAATGAGATGAGTCCGGCACGAATCGGACGCGGCCGTCACGGTCACGGTGATCTGTCCCTGCTCGGTGAATTTGATCGCGTTCCGGATGAGATTGAGGAGCACCTGTTGGATCCTGTGGGCGTCGCCCCGGACATGCGTCGGAAGAGTAGGCGACAGCTCCAGGACCAGCGTGAGATGCTTTCGTTCCGCCTCCGTACGGAGAAGGTTGGTCGCTTCTACGACGATGTTCCGAAGCGGGAAGGATTCCGTGACCAGATGCAGCGTGCCGGACTCGGTTTTGGCGGCCAAGAGGAGATCCTCGATCAACCGGAGCAGACCGTCGGCGGCATGCATGCAGCGTTGGACCAGTTCCCGCTGCTCGCCGCGGACATCGGTGCGGAGCAGGTAATCCGATATCCCGACGATGGCGGTCAACGGGGTGCGCATTTCGTGACTCATGTTGGCCAGGAAATCGCTCTTGGTCTTGCTCGCTTCTTCCGCGGCCATTCGAGCCTTGACGAGGGCCTGATCGGCTGCTTTGCGCTCCGTGATGTCTTCCGAGATGCCGAGAAGATACTGCGGCACGCCTTTGACGTCGCAGATCGGGATTTTCTTGGTGTGCAAAATCCGGACGCCTTTCGCTTTGGTTTGCACCGGTTCTTCCGGGATGTCCGTCAGCCCGCTTTTCCGCAGCGTCTCACGATCCTTGGCGGTGAAAAAGTCCGCTTCTTCACGCGGAAAGAAATCGTAGTCGTTCTTTCCCAACAGCTCCGATCTGGGATAGCCGAGCAGCTCTTCTCCGGCCTTGTTGAACCGGACGAACCTGAGATTCTTGGCATCCTTCACGAAAACCATATTGGGGAGATGCTCGAACAGCGACTCGATAAATGCCGTGGATTGCTGCAGGGTGTCCTCGGACCGTTTTCGCTCGGTGATATCCCTGATGAAAGACGAAAAGAGGAGGTCGTGTCCCAGATGCAGCGGGATGACGGTCAGCTCGACCGGAAACTCCTCGCCGTTCTTGCGAAGGGCCGTAATCTCGATCCGCCGACGCAAAATGGTTTCCCCGCCCGTGGACAGATAGCGCGCCATGCCTTTGGTATGCGCCTCTCGGTATGGGGAGGGAATGATCAGGTCGGTGAGCATCCGACCGAGCGCTTCCTGCCTGGTGTAGCCGAAAATCGCTTCGGCTTGCGGGTTCCACTCCACGATGGAACCGTGGCGGTCGATGGTGACGACGGCGTCGAGCGCGCCGTGGACGATGGCCTTCAGCCGGGATTCGCTGGCCTGTCGGCCTCGACGGGCGAGGATATCGACATACAGCAGCCCGGTCAGGCTCCAGAGCGTGATTACACCCAGTGTCCGGTTGAACATGGCCTCGGAAAGGAATGCTCCGGCATCTGAATGGAATAACGGCTTTCCCATGATGGCGAGGGACCACAAGACGGTGGCGAGCACGACCGTTCGAGGTTCACAGATTTGGGCGATGCCGATCGCCAAGATCAGATAGAGCAGCCAGGGCACGAAGCCGATCGGGAAATTCAAATCGATCAGAAAGACGACGACAGTCAAGCCCGCGATTAACGGCAGGCCATGGGCTCGCGCGATCGGGAAAAGACGATGAAGGAGATCGTTCATGAGGCCGTTCCGCAGGCCGTCCCGTGGGTCATCTTTCCCAGTGTAGACAGACAGCGCGCGGTCTCAAACGCATTTCACGTTCTTGACAAGGCCGCCGGAGGGGAAGGGTGTGCGGTAGAAGGGGTTAGGCACCATTTGCGCAAAGCGCCCTTCGGGTCGTCCCGACAAATGGTGTCTGACCCCTTAATCGCGGTAGCGCAGGTCGCGTTCGCTGGCGAGGGAGAGATAGGGTTCGCCCCACTGACGGCGATCCGTGAGACTCCACGATTCATCATCGAGCGGCTTGAATCGCAGGCCGTAGAGACCGCCATAGATGACGTAAGCCGAACCGGATCCGGAATCTTCGACGAGTTGCGCGTAAGCAGGACAGGCCGAGTCTTGGGGATCGTCGCTCCAGCCGGTGACCGAGTACCATTCCCCGGCCGGGTTCCGATCGTAGAGCCGGACTTGGGTCACAGGACGCGGAGGACCCGCTTCCTTGAAGCGCGCGAAGCAGCCGTCGGCGCAATTCTCGTTCGACTCGACTTCGACGATCATTTTTCTCGTGAAACGTGATACGTCATGCGTGATGCGTGAGGCGCTAAGCGTGAACGTGAAGCGTGATGCGTGAAAAAGAGCTGATAGCTGATGGCTGATAGCTAATGGCCGGAATGGAACGAGATTGTTGTAGATGCATGACAAGATCATGCTGACAAAATGACAAAGGCCCGGCGGTCGCCCGCCGGGCCCTGCGTTTTTTCTCCGAGCTATCGGCTATCAGCCATCAGCTCTTGAGAATTAGTACATCCCTTCCATGCCGTGGCTGTGACCGTGGCCGCCCATCGCCGGTTCCTTCTTCTCTTCAGGAATCTCGGTGATCATGACCTCGGTCGTCAGCATCAGTCCGGCGACGGACGCCGCATTCTGCAGCGCGGTGCGGGAGACCTTGGTCGGATCGATGATGCCGGCCTTGATCATGTCGACATACTCGTCCGTGGCCGCGTTGAATCCCGCGTTGACGTTCTTGTCGGCGCGGACCTTCTCCACGACAACGGAGCCTTCGCCGCCGGCATTGGCGACGATTTGGCGGATGGGCTCTTCCAGCGCGCGGCGCACGATATTGACGCCGACCTGCTGCTCGGGCACCAGCTTCAGACCGTCCAGCGCGGGGACGCAGCGCAGATACGCGGTCCCGCCGCCTGGCACGATGCCCTCTTCGACCGCCGCCTTGGTGGCGTGCAGGGCGTCTTCGACACGCGCTTTCTTTTCCTTCATCTCGGTCTCGGTCGCGGCGCCGACGTTGATGACGGCCACGCCGCCCACGATCTTCGCGAGGCGCTCCTGCAGCTTCTCGCGGTCATAGTCCGAGGTGGTCTCTTCGATCTGAGCCTTGATCTGCTTGACGCGGCCCTCGATCTTCTTCGGGTCGCCGTAGCCTTCGACGATCGTGCTGTTGTCCTTGTCGATCGTCACGCGCTTCGCGCGGCCGAGATCGGTGAGCTTCACGTTCTCGAGCTTGATGCCGAGGTCTTCAGAGATCACTTGTCCGCCGGTGAGGATCGCGATGTCCTCCAACATGGCCTTGCGGCGATCGCCGAAGCCCGGAGCCTTCACGGCCGCCACATTCAGTGTGCCGCGCAGCTTGTTGACCACCAAGGTGGCCAGCGCTTCGCCCTCGACTTCTTCGGCAATGATGACCAGCGGCTTGCCCATCTTGGCCACCTGCTCGAGGATTGGCAGGAGGTCCTTCATGCTGCTGATTTTCTTTTCGTTGATGAGGATGAGCGGTTCTTCCAGGGAGGCTTCCATCCGCTCGGCGTTGGTGACGAAATAGGGGGAGATGTAGCCGCGGTCGAACTGCATCCCCTCGACCACGTCCAAAGAGGTGGTCATGGACTTGGCTTCCTCGACCGTGATGACGCCGTCCTTGCCGACCTTCTCCATCGCCTCGGCGATCAGGTCGCCGATCGTCTTGTCGTTGTTGGCGGAAATGGTCCCGACCTGGGAGATTTCCGTCTTGTTCTGACAGGGCTTGCTGAGCTTCTTCAACTCAGCCACGACGACGTCGACGGCTTTGTCGATGCCGCGCTTGATTTCCATCGGGTTCGCGCCGGCGGTGATGTTCTTGGCGCCCTCGCGGTAGATCGCCTGCGCCAGCACGGTCGCGGTGGTGGTGCCGTCGCCCGCCGTGTCGCTGGTCTTGCTGGCGACTTCACGGACGAGCTGTGCGCCCATGTTTTCGTACGGGTTCTTGAGCTCGACTTCTTTCGCGACGGTCACGCCGTCTTTCGTGATGGTCGGCGCGCCGAACTTCTTGTCCAGAATGGCGTTCCGGCCCTTGGGACCGAGGGTCGCCTTCACCGCGTCGGCGAGCTGGTTGACCCCCTTGAGAATGGAGGCCCGAGCCGCCTCGCTATAGAGTAATTGCTTTGCCATGTGATTCCTCCCTTCGAGTAGCGTCTTGTTGTGCGATTAGCTGGTGAACACGCCCAGGATGTCCTCTTCCTTCAGGATCAAGCAGTCTTCGTCCTCGATCCGCAGCTTGCTGCCTGAGTATTTGTCGAACAGGACGTGGTCGCCGACCTTCACGTTCTCGACCTTCTTTCCGACGGCCTGAACGACGCCCCGTTGCGGCTTCTCTTTCGCCGAATCCGGCACATAAATCCCGCCGGCGGTTCGCTCCAACTCCTCGGTATAGGTGACGAATACCCGGTCCCCGAGCGGTTGGAAGCCCTTGGCTACGTTCTTCTTCTCCTTCGCTGCTGTGCTCATAAACAAACCCTCCTCCTGCTGAAAGTTAACGCGAAATATGTCGACGATTTAGAACGGCGTGCCCGTGACGGCGTCGATGCCCCAATCGAGCAGAAGCCCTGGTTCCCAAAACTGGGGTAGAGATAGCCCTGTCCCCGTTCAAGTCAAGGGGGCCCTGTCCGAAAAAAATCGCGACCCCATGAATTGGAGAAGCGGCATCATAACCGATTGAGATTTCGTATGCCAGCGCTAATTTGAGCAGGTGCGGCGGGGAACATTAGACTCTCAAGCGATCGAAGTCCTTGACGTCCTTTTTAATATAGTCCCGCAGCCGCTTAATGATACGAGCTTCCAACTGGCGGGTGCGTTCCTTGGTAATGCCGTATTTGTCGCCCATCTCGTCCAGCGTGAGAGGGGTTTCTGAAAGGATGCGGTTGCGAAGGATGTCCTCGTCCCGCTCGTCCAGCGTCTTGGCGAATTCCGCCAGCTTGGCGCGGAAGAGCGTCTGCAACTGGTGCTGGGCCAGTTGTTCGTCGGCCGGAGTCTGCTGGGCCGGCAAAATATCCAAGAGACTGCCGTCCTGATCTTCCCCGATCGGCTGGTCGAGCGACAGTTCCCAATTCCCCAGGCGCTGGTCCATCTCCACGACATCCCGCTCGCGGACGTGCAGCCGGTCGGCCAGCAATTTTGTGTCGGGGGCGAATCCCTCGCGTTCGAGCTTGGCCTTCTCTTTTTTAAGGTTATAAAAGAGCTTTCGCTGATCCTGCGTGGTGCCGATCTTCACCAAACGGTAAGTGTTCAGAAGATAGCGAAGGATATAGGCCCGCGACCACCAGGCGGCGTACGCGTGAAAGCGGACGTTTTTCGACGGATCGAATTTCTTGATCGCCTGCATCAACCCCACGTTGCCTTCTTGAATGAGATCCATATGATCTGCACCGGTATGGAGATATTCGGCGGCGATCGCAACCGACACGCGGAGATTGGCCATGATGAGTTTCACCGCCGCTTCCCGGTTGCCGTGCAGGCGGTATTCCTCGAACAACTTCAGTTCTTCTTCCTTCGACAGATAGGGGTGACGGCGGACTTCCGCAAGATATTGCTGCAGTGCCGTAACCGGTACGACCGCCGTCGTATCCGGCGTGGCCGTCTCGACGACGGGCGCCTTGGGAGGCGGTTCAATGGCGGCGTCGGTCTCGGAAGACTCCAGGGAAGGCTCCAGAATTTCCGGTTCGACCGGCGCGCCGACGTCCTGCTGTTTGCGTTCGCGTTTGCGCATGACCAAATCGTGACTATAACAGAACGTCGTGGGAGGCAAAAAGATTCAATCGCACCGGGACTGGTTGCGCGAGGCGTGATGGTGCTCCTATGATGCCTCTTGGACAAGAGCTGATGGCTGATAGCATAGGCAGAGACGGTGAGAGGCTGACATGGCGATTCTCAACGTATTGCGCGCCGGACATTGGCCGTCGTTGGTCGGAGCCTGGCTTCATTTCGAAGTCAGCTTCATGGCGTGGCTGTTGATCGGCGCGCTCGGCGTTCCGATTGGGGAGGAGTTCCATCTGAATGCGACGCAGAAGGGACTACTGGTGGCCTGTCCGTTGCTCGGCGGTGCGTTGCTGAGGATTGCGGTCGGGGTGGTGAGCGATCGATTCGGGGCCAAACGAACGGGCTTGTACCTGCTCGGCGGCGTCATCCTTGCCGTGCTGTGGGGATGGCTGAGCGCCAGCACCTATTTAGAAGCCTTAGGCATGGGATTGTTGCTGGGGTTCGCCGGGGCGAGCTTCGCCGTCGCGTTGCCGGTCGCGAGCCGGGCCTATCCGCCGGCGCATCAGGGATTGGCATTGGGCGTCGCGGCGTCGGCGAACAGCGGGACGGTCCTCGCGATGCTTTTTGCCCCGCGTCTCTCTCAGACGGTGGGATGGCACGGCGTGTTCGGGATGATGATCGTACCCTTGGCCGTGACGAGCCTCTTGTTCGGCCTGCTCGTGCGCTCGGACCGCGAGGCCTCGCGCACGGAACGGCATCCGTATTGGTGGCATGATTTCTCGGAAATGCTGCACCGTCCCTCCGTCTATTGGCTCTGTGGCTTGTACGCGGTGACGTTCGGCGGGTTCGCGGGGCTCTGCAGTCTATTGCCTATTTTCCTGCATGACCAATACGGGGTCGAGATGGTCCTTGGAGGATCGATCACGGCCTTGTGCGCTCTCCTGGGAAGCGCGATCCGGCCATTCGGAGGGTTCATCGCCGATCGCATGGGCGGGCTTGCCGTCTTGGGACCGGTCTTCGCGGCCATCGCCGGACTGCTGGCGGGCCTCGCAGCGTTGCCGCCGTTCGGATGGGCTGCGCCTCTGCTGCTGGCGACGGTCGGCACAATGGGATTCGGCAATGGAGTCGTCTTTCAAGTGGTCTCTGAACGGTTTCCCAAGCAAATCGGGACGGCTTCCGGCGTCATCGGCGCGGCCGGAGGAATCGGCGGGTTCCTGCTTCCGTTATGGCTCGGAGGCTTGAAGGATCTCTGGGGCAGTTTCGGTCCGGGTTTGTGGCTCTGTGCGGCCGTGTCGGTCGCCGCGGCACTCAGCGTGGCGCTCACCATCCGTCGCGGCCAACACACCGGCCAGTGAGGACGGATGCGTCCGGCTTTCTGTGGCAAATCGGCGCCAAAAAATATGCCCAAATGTTCGATGATAAATGATAAATTGGTCCTCCCTTACGGAATGAATTCATCTTCGTTGGCGATCTCCTATGCCCGGCCCGTTCGACAGCATTGAAGACGCGATCCGAGACATCCGGAAAGGCCGGTTCGTCATCCTCGTCGACGACGAAGACCGGGAGAACGAAGGGGATCTCGTCATCGCAGCCGAGAAGGTCACGCCCCATGCCGTCAACTTCATGGCGAAGCACGCGCGCGGGCTGATCTGTCTGGCTCTCACGCCCGAGCGAGTGGAAGAATTGCAGCTTCCACAGCAAGCGGTCGAGAATACGGCCGCGTTCGGGACGGCCTTTACCGTGTCCATCGACGCCCGCAAGGACATCACGACCGGCATTTCGGCGGCGGACCGCGCGACGACGATCCACGTCGCGATCGATCCCAAATCCAAACCCGCCGATCTGGCCCGGCCCGGCCACATCTTTCCGTTGAAAGCCCAGCAGGGCGGTGTCTTGAAGCGTGCGGGACAAACTGAGGGTTCCGTCGATCTCGCCCGGCTCGCCGGCCTGTATCCCGCCGGGGTCATCTGCGAGATCATGAACGAAGACGGTACGATGGCGCGTGTCCCCGAGTTGACGAAATTCGCCAAGGCGCACAAGCTCAAAATGATCACGATCAAGGCGCTGATCGAGTACCGAATGCGCCGGGAGACGTTCGTCAAACGGGTGGCGAGCGCGAGACTTCCGACGACCTTCGGCGAGTTCGACGCAGTCGCGTTCGAAAATCAGATCGACGGCGTCACCCACATTGCGTTGGTGAAAGGACGCGTGGACAGCGGTGAGCCCACTCTCGTGCGGGTCCATTCGGGATGTCTCACGGCCGATGCGCTCGGCTCCCTGCGCTGCGATTGCCGCGATCAGCTTCACAAGGCGATGGAGATCATTCAAAAGGAAGGGCGGGGCGTGTTGCTCTATCTCAATCAAGAAGGGCGTGGCATCGGTCTGCTCAACAAGATCAAGGCCTATTCGCTCCAGGACAAGGGCAGCGATACGGTGGAAGCGAATCTCAAGCTCGGCTTCAAAGCGGACCTCCGCGATTATGGCGTCGGCGCGCAAATTCTGGTGAACCTCGGCCTTCATCCGATCAAATTGATCACCAACAATCCGCGCAAGATCGTCGGCATCGAGGGATACGGGTTGAAAGTGGTGGAGCGGGTGCCGATCGAGATTCAACCGCACCATGCGAACGTGAAATATTTGCGGACGAAAAAGAAAAAGTTGGGGCACATTCTGAAAAAAGTGTGAGCTAGAGCGGTCTAGCCCGCCCTTCTTTGCTCGCGGAGCCCCCACGATGAAGCCGTGGTGGCCTGGGCAATGGCGCGTCGAGGCGCGCCAAGGGGGGTGGGTAAGAAAGTTCGCTCAGTCGAAGGACAGACTAGGCCATTCCCACACCGAGATTGAAAATAGTGCCGCTGAGCTAGGGAAAAGATGAAACTTCGTAAGGGCTCTCACAACGCGACGGGATTGAAATTCGGCATCGTGGTGGCGAAGTTCAACAAGTTTGTGACGAGTAAGCTGCTGAGTTCGTGCATTCAGGGCCTGACGAAACATGGCGTGGCCGCCCCGGACATCGAAGTGGTGCGCGTACCGGGGGCGTTCGAGATTCCGCTGGTGGCGCGGACGCTGGCGGCGACGAAGCGATTCGATGCCGTGATCTGTCTGGGCGCGGTGATCCGAGGCGACACGCCGCACTTCGACTACATCAGTGCGGAAGCGAGCCGCGGGATCGGTCAGGCGGCGCTGGACGCCGGCGTGCCGATCATTTTCGGCATCTTGACGACCGACACGGTCGCACAGGCGATCGAGCGGGCCGATCCGGGAAAGTTCAACCGCGGCGGCGAGGCGGCCAAGTCGGCGATCGAAATGGCGACGGTGATGCGGATGATTCGCGGCACGGACGAGATCGTGTCGCCGGTAGCCGCGGAATCAAACGGGGCGAGCAGGCGGCCGGCGCGAAGGCGCGCCAAATAACGATGGGACATCGGGGATCTCGCCATCAGTCCCGTGAACGGGCGTTACAGATTCTGTTTCAATACGACATTCACGGCAAGCCCGGTGTGTGGCTCGAGGAATTTTGGAAGCAATGCAAGGCCGGGGACGACATCAAGGTCTTTGCCGAGGCGCTGGTGCATGGCGTCATGGAACACAAGAAAGATCTGGACACGATGATCGGCCGGTACGCGACCAACTGGAAAGTCAGCCGGATGCAGGTGGTCGATCGCAACATCCTGCGCTTGGGCGCCTTCGAACTCCTGTGGCTCGACGAGGTGCCCGCCAAGGTCACGATGAATGAGGCGATCGAATTGGCGAAGGACTTCGGCGACGACGAAGCGGCGAAGTTCGTCAACGGCATCCTGGACAAGATCCTGGCGATGGAGCCGAAGCTGGAAGCGAAGCGGAACGCCGCTTCGCGCGTGAAGCGTGAAGCGTGAAAGGTCTCGTTCCAAAGTTTCGTGTTTCGAGGAGTCAGCCGATGAGGCGGGAATGATAGACAGGTATACGAGGCCGCAGATGAAAGCGATCTGGGATCTCAAGCACAAGTACGAGATCTGGCTGGAGGTCGAGCTACAGGCTTGCGCGGCGTTCGAGCGGGCAGGTCAGGCGCCTCGCGGGACTGCGGCGAAGATCCGGAAGAACGCGAAAATCGACGTCCAGCGGATCGCTGAGATTGAGAACATCACCAAGCACGACGTGATCGCGTTTTTGGAATCGCTCGCGGACAGCGTCGGGCCGGAGCATCGCTTTCTGCATATGGGCCTCACGTCCTCCGATGTCGTCGACACAGGCCTGGCCGTACAGATGACCGAGGCGCTCGATCTGATTCTCGAAGGGGTTGATGGGTTTCTGGAGGCGCTGAAGCGCCAAGCCCTTCGCCACAAGAACACGGTGATGGTGGGCCGCTCACACGGCATCCACGGGGAGCCGATCTCTTTCGGCTTCAAACTCGCGATCTGGTACGAAGAGCTCGGGCGGCACGTGGACCGCCTGCGTCGAGTGCGGAGCGAGATTGCCGTGGGCAAGTTGTCCGGGGCGATGGGCACCTTCGCGCATCAGGGTCCGGATATCGAAGAATATGTCTGTTCGAAGTTGGGGCTGACGTGCGATCCGGTCTCGAATCAAATCGTCCAGCGGGATCGACACGCCGCCTATGCGACGGCGCTGGCGCTGCTGGCGGCGACGATCGAAAAGATTGCGACCGAGATCCGGCATCTGCAACGGACCGAAGTGCTCGAAGCGGAGGAGTTTTTCTCGGAGGGGCAGAAGGGGTCCTCCGCCATGCCCCACAAACGGAATCCGGTGGTGTCGGAAAATCTTTGTGGTTTGGCGCGGCTCGTGCGCGCGAACAGCCTGGCTGCGATGGAAAACGTGGCCCTCTGGCACGAACGGGACATCAGCCATTCGTCCGTGGAGCGCGTGATCATGCCCGACAGCACCATTCTGATCGATTACATGCTGGCCAAGGCGACCGATCTGATTCGCCATCTCGTAGTGTATCCGGACCGCATGAGGCGAAATCTAGAGATGACGGGAGGCCTCGTGTACTCGCAGCGCCTGCTTTTGACGCTGGTCGGCAAGGGGGCGCAGCGAAAGGAAGCGTACGAAGCGGTTCAGCGTAACGCGATGGCGTCGTGGCAGGGCGCGGGCGGGCTGCAAGAACTGGTGAGCAAAGATCCGTTCATCGCCGGGCATCTCAGCAAGAAGGAAATCGCGGCATGTTTCGACCCGGCATATTATCTTCGGCATCTCGATCACATTTTCAGGCGCGTGTTCCGGGCCAAGCCGCGTACCGCTCGACGAACCAAAAAGGGGGACACATGACGGTTGGACAAGGATGGGCCGGTGTCATGGCGGTGGTGTCGATCATTGCAGGACTGTCTTTGCCGTCCGCTGCGGCGGCCGACCGCGACAAACTCCTGAGCGAGCCCGGTGTGTATGGCACATTTGCCGCGTTCAGCCTCGGGGAGAACTGGGCCAGGAAGGATCAACCGACGAAGATCGCCCATCTCACGATGATGAAGGGAGTCGTGGAACAGCATCGGGAGAAGATTGCGATCGATGTCTATCTGACCCGTGGACTCTCGGATCACTCGGACATCCTTTTCCGTGTCCATGCCGCGGAATTGCGCGACACGCAGAAATTCCTCATGGATCTTCAAAGCAGCCTGATGGGGAAAGACCTCGAGACCGTGCTCGTCCTTCACGGCATGTCGAAAAAAGCCAATTACGTGCCGGGATTTCCCGACCAGATGAAGACGGATCTCAAGGCCGCGAGCGAGCCGGGCCCGAAGCCCTATGCGATCGTGATTCCGATCCGGAAGAGTGCGGAGTGGTGGGCGCTTGACCAGGAGAAGCGGGCCGCGATGATGCAGGAGCATACGGCCGCGGCATTGCCCTACCACAAGTCGGTGAAGCGGAAATTGTACCATTCGACGGGACTCGACGACGTGGATTTCATCACCTATTTTGAAACCTCCAAGCTCGAAGATTTCCACAGTTTGATCCTCTCGTTGGAACAGGTGAAGGAGTTTCAATATACGCGGCGATTTGGCCATCCGACCTTGCTCGGCACCGTGAGGTCGCTCGATGAGATCATCGAAATTTTGGCGCAATGAACAGTCGGGCTGAGGCGAACCGATGACGACCGGCGCGATGTTGTACGAAGGAAAGGCGAAGAAAATTTTCTCCACCGGAGATCCGGAACGCGTCCTGCAGTATTTCAAGGACGACGCGACGGCCTTCAACGCGCAGAAACGCGGTACGATCGCCGAAAAGGGCGTGATCAACAATAAGATTTCCGAGCGACTGTTCCGATTGCTGGAGCAGCACGGGGTGCCGACCCACTTCGTCGAACGGAAAAGCGATCGAGAGATGCTGACGAAGAAGGTGTCGATCGTTCCGATCGAAGTCGTGGTGCGCAATGTCGTGGCCGGAAGCCTTGCGAAACGACTCGGATTGAAGGAAGGCGAGCCGATCCAGCCGGCGGTCGTGGAGTGGTACTATAAGCACGATGCCCTCGGCGATCCGCTCATCGCCGACGATCATGTGCGTCTCCTCAAGCTTGCCACG
>DATFDJ010000172.1:0-2331 GCA_035252115.1 Nitrospira sp.
ATGCCTAAGGCGTCCGACAATGCGTCGGCAATCGCAACGGTCAAAATGCCTCCCACGACGGCAATGCGCGAATGCGTACCGGCATTCAGGCCGACCATCAATCCCACCGTGGTCATGACCCCCGACGTCAGGCCAAATCCAATGCCGGTTTGCCACGAGGACTTCAATGAGAAATCTTCTCCGGAGCTTCCCCGGCCGCGTCCTCGCGTTTCCGCGACAGGACCGCTCGAATCGCAGGACGGCCGCCTGGAACGAATTTCGGATTCTTCACGGTCACAACAGGACAAATGGCCTGTTTCAGCACGGCGTCGGCAACGCTTCCGACATTCGGTCCTTCGCGGCCGCGCCGTCCATGCGTTCCCATGACGATGAGGTCGCATTGATGTTGAAGTGCACCGGCAAGAATCGAGTCCGGGGGGAACCCCGTCCGGAGTTCACAGGTCGTCGACAATCCCAAGGACTTGATCACTCCTCCCAAATCCCCCAACCGCGTCTCCCACTCGTCCCGGATAGACGCCGCCCCCTGAATCCGCTGAAGATCCCAGTCGGCGTGCGCCGGCTCCAGCACGTGCGCCAGGACGAGATGAGCCCCTAGTCCATGAGCGAAGTGGATGGCGCACTCCAGGGAGTCCAGCGAGGGACCGGAGAAATCAACTGGGGCCAAAATGCGCCGAATCCTGACCGCCTCTGGCTCGGCGAACGTACAAGGGCTCGCGGCTTTCCGTGGCAATGGCACCGTCATGACGGGACAGGGCCCTTCCGTCGTGACCGAGTGGGTCGTCGCTCCGAGCAACCCGTATGGGACGTGGGTTTGGCCCTGGACTCCCATCACAATGAGATCCGCATCAATTCGACGGGCGACGGAGAGAATTTGCTCTCCGGGGTTGCCGCGCGAATAGTGACAGCTCACCGGAATCGACCGCGCTCCGATACTGTCCTGCAAGGTCCGAAGCTTTACCTGAATCGCCCGTTGATCCTTCATGCCTGCGTCGGCGCGAGACGGTGGCTCGCTGACATGCAGAACCACCACGGACGTTTTCAGAATGCCCGCCAGATATACCGTGTAGACTTGAGCCAGAGTCGCACTGTCGGAAAAGTCTGTCGCCAGGAGGATCTTGGACACGATCGCGTGGTTCACCACGTTCCTTCCTCCAGGCGGTCGCTGGAATGGCGGCCGCCGATACACCGATTACGTCATAAGACTGCGAGTCCTATGCCCGGAAATCCCCGCTCCAAGGCTCGGGAAATAGAGATGCGACGGGCTCATGCATCGATCGTGTGGCGTAAAAAGCTACACCCGCTATCTATGCCTTGGGGCAGCTTGCACCAGTGACCGCATTTCGGCGCTCCATATATTGTTGTCCGTCAGGCGTCTGGCTATAATGCGCCCGCCATGCGGCACGCTTCACGGGAGCGACAACGTCTGCAACGCCTGCTGAAGTCTGGGTCCTACCGTCGAGCCGATCAAGATCTGGAATTCCTCAACGAAGACGAGCTACGCCCCGTCCGCCTACAACTGGAACTGCTGAAGGCGGAGCTCATCCAACAACGAGAACACATTCGTTCGACCATTGTCGTCTTCGGCAGCGCCAGATTGCCGGAGCCCTCCGTCAGCCGACGCCTCCTGGCCCGAGCGTCGGCACAGCTGGCCCGCAAACCTCGAGACGCATCCCGTCGCCGAGCCGTCGCGGTGGCGAAGCGACAAGTCGCCATGTCGAAGTACTATGACGAGGCACGCGCCTTCGGCCGCCTGGTGTCCAGTAAGTACCAATCGGAAGGCCAGTGTGATTATGTCATCGTGACCGGCGGAGGTCCGGGCATCATGGAGGCGGCCAACCGAGGCGCGGCGGACGTCAACCGCAAATCCATGGGATTGAACATTGCGCTGCCACACGAACAACGGCCGAATGTCTACATCACTCCGGCCCTCTCCTTTCAGTTCCGGTACTTCGCATTGCGCAAAATGCATTTTCTTCTTCGCGCCAAGGCGCTGGTGGCGTTTCCTGGAGGCTTCGGCACCTGCGACGAGCTGTTCGAGACGCTGACGTTGCTTCAAACCGGGAAAGTCAGCGGCATCACCATCGTGCTGGTCGGACAAGCGTACTGGAGCAAAGTGATCGACTGGCAGCTGCTTGAGGACAACGGCTTCATCAGCCCCGAAGACCGGAAGTTGTTCCATTATGCGGAGACCGCCAAGGAGACCTGGACCATCATCGTCCGTGAGCAGCGGACCTTCCGCCGCCGCCCTCATCCTCCACGGTGGCACCGATGAAACTGTCCTTCCACGGTGCAGCACGATCCGTGACGGGCAGCAGGCATCTGATCGACGCC
>DATFDJ010000173.1:0-32850 GCA_035252115.1 Nitrospira sp.
CGAATCAATCGCGCCACCATGATCGGTTGCGCGGAGGCGGTGATCAGGGTCATGGCCTCTGCGGCAAGCTCCGGACCTGCTTCGTTGAGAATCGCCATGATCTTCAACGGCGACCAGTCGCGCCTGGTGCCGATGAGCGAGGCGAGAATCGGGATGGCGGCTTGGGCATCGATCCGGACCATCGCGCGCAGCGCCTCGAGCGAGAGCGCCGGCGCATTCCCGTCAGCCATGGTCTCCAATTCACGCCACACCGATGCATCCCTCAGGCGACCCAACGTGGCGACGGCCAGAAGCTTGTGCCTCATATTCGCTTTGCGCAGCAGCCGGCGGGCTGCGGCATCGACTCCGACCATCCGGGCCAGCCGGTTCAATTGCTCGGACGCATCTCCTTTGACCGACTCCTGGAGATAGTTCCAGAGGAAGAGAAACGAAATGTGATCGCGGGACGAGAGACTCGGCAGAGCCGCCGGGATCTCGATGAGGCTCTCCGCTAACACCGGTTGCCATAGCTCGATCAGCTCGGCGCGCCGCTTCGCTAACCGCCGTCTGCGCATTTGAAGAAGAAAGACCCAGAGGAACAGCGCCGCCACGCACGCCTGAATCGCAACCGCTGTTTTCCATCCAAAGCGGAGGAGAAGCTCCATCAGATCATCGGCAACCAAGAGGCGCTCCCTTCGTCGCGTCAGATCGCGATACCGAGGAATCGTTCCAGGCGGGCTGCCAGGTCGCGTGGGTTAAACGGTTTGACGAGATAGTCGTCGGCGCCGGCGGCCAGCGCGCCCTGAATGTCATGCTTGCTGGAATCGGATGTCAGCATGATAACCGGGACCGTGTGCCACTCGGGATTCCTTCTGATGTACGTCAGAATCTGGAGTCCGCTGTAATACGGCAGCATGACGTCCAACAACACGAGCGAAGGGGGCGCCGTTCGGTCGATGTGGGCGAGCGCTTGCTGGCCGTCCGGTACGTGGGCGATGCGATAGCCTCGCCGCTCCAGCAAGACCTTCAACATGGTGGCGGTGATCTCGTCGTCTTCGACCATCAGAAGCGTCGGAGAGCGTGAGGGCGTCGAATGCTGGGGTGATGCCATGGCGTTCGAGCGCCGTTGCCGAGACCCGACGCGCTCTTTCCCATTCTTATCGGTTGTTGAGGAGGGGATCTTGAGGCTCGAGTGCGTGGAGACGCGAGGGCTCAAGGTTCATTCCTGGCCGAAGAGCGGTACGCCCAATAGAGTGTCAGTCCCGCCAATACCGAAATAAGCACACCGACGAGGAGCTGCACTTCGAATGCGATCGGACCCACATATATTTTATAGAGTTGGAGCAGGACGATGGGAAGACAGACGGCGAGGAAAAGGCCGATCATATGCCTCCTCAAATAAATGGGCTCGCCCGGTCTGCGTACTCCTTTGGGCGTAATCTCGGCCTCCCACCCTGCCACCGGCTATTTCACAAGAAACGCCTTCGAGTCTTCCCCCGAAGCGGTCGTGACCGTGACCATCGCAAGGCCTTTCCGCCCTCCGCTCGGTACGGTCGCCGTGATGGTGGTCTCATTTTGCATCGTGAAGGTGGCGGCGTGGCCGGGACCGAAGGAAACGCCGCGCAGGCAGTCTGCCGATCCGAACTGCGTCCCTTTGATGGTGATCTTCTCTCCGGGCTTGCCTTCATCCGGCGTCAACTTTTCAATTTTCGGGGCGGCGCCGAAGCACGCCTTGGCTTTCTCCGCCTTTTCCGCCGTCTGAAACGCTGGTTTCCCGGTCGTCGACTTCTCTGCTTTGGGTTTGGCCGGCTTGGCTTGAGAAGACGCTTTCGGTTTCTTGGCTTGCTGGTCTTTCTCGGCGGCCTGCGCCGGTCCGGAATGGCTCACGGAAAAAAAGACAGTCACCACACCGACGAATACCATCGTCCGTACACTGAACCGAGTCGCCATACCGGCCTCCTTGCAGCGCGCAGCGCTGTCTCAATGTGCGGTACTAGTCCTCGATCGTGGAAATGTCGCCCGGGTCTTGGCCCAACTCCTTGGC
The DNA here is from genome assembly GCA_035252115.1 of Nitrospira sp. Classification (GTDB taxonomy): domain Bacteria; phylum Nitrospirota; class Nitrospiria; order Nitrospirales; family Nitrospiraceae; genus Nitrospira_C. Next base: position 2,024 of record DATFDJ010000173.1, read on the forward strand.
CTTCAGCACACGTCGCATGATCTTTCCCGAACGCGTCTTCGGCAATGACGAGACGATTTCAATTTCGGAGGGGACGGCGATCTTGCCGAGTTCCTTCAGGACCTGACCTTTGATCGAGTTGATCAACTCCGGCGTATCCCTGTGGCCCTCTTTTAGAATAATGAAGGCCTTGATCGATTCACCGACCGTCTTATGCGGCTTTCCGATGACCGCCGCTTCCGCGACGGCAGGATGGCTGACGAGCGCGCTTTCCACTTCGGCGGTGCCCAGACGATTCCCGGCCACTTTGATGACGTCATCGGCTCGGCCCATGAACCACATGTACCCATCCGCGTCCTTGTGACAGACGTCGCCGGCGGTGTAGCAGTTGGGGATCGTGTTCCAATAGACCAGATACCGCTCAGGGTCTTTGTAGATGGTGCGCATCATGGACGGCCAAGGTTTCTTGATGACGGCGAAGCCGCCGGCGTTGGGGGGGAGGCTCTTGCCTTCGCGGTCGACGACGTCGGCTTCGATCCCGAGAAAAGGTCTGGTGGCGGAGCCGGGTTTCAGCGGCACGGTGGGCAGCGGCGTAATCAAGATAGAGCCGGTCTCCGTTTGCCACCACGTGTCCATGATGGGCTTGTCGCCGCCCGCCGCCCGGTGGAACCATTCCCAGGCCTCCGGGTTGATGGGTTCGCCGACGCTCCCGAGAATGCGCAGTGAGGACAGATCGTATTTCTTCGGCCAGTCCTCTCCGTACCGCATCAGCAGCCGGATAGCGGTCGGCGTCGTATAAAAAATCGAGACACCGTAACGCTCGATCAAATCCCACCAGCGTCCGGGGTTCGGATAGTCCGGTTTGCCTTCTGCGGTCACAATCGTCGCGCCGTTCAGCAACGGGCCGTACACGATATAGCTGTGGCCCGTGACCCAGCCGGGATCGGCCACACAGAAGTAGACGTCCTCATCCTTCAAGTCGAAGACGTATTTCGTGGTGGTGTAGGTCCCGACCATGTAGCCGCCGTGTACGTGCACGACGCCTTTGGGCTTTCCCGTCGTACCGGACGTATAGAGAATGTAGAGGGGTGTTTCGGCATCCAGAGATTCCGCATCGCATCGCGGTTGTTCGCGCTGAATCCACTCGTTCCAATCGATTTCCTTCGGCGCCGAGAGTGCGGTCGCCGTGCCTTGCCGGCGGACGACGACCACCCGTGTCACGGTCGGGCACGTCTTGAGCGCCTCATCAACGACCGGCTTCAAGTGGAGAACCTTCCCGCGATCGAACCCCACATCGGCCGTGATGACCAGTGTCGCTTCGGCATCATTGATACGGCTCGCCAATGCCGGCGCGCTGAATCCGGAATAGACGACGCTATGGATGGCCCCGATCCGTGCGCAGGCCAGCATGGCGATCATCTGTTCGGGAATCTTCGGCAGATAGATCGTCACGCGATCGCCCTTGTTGATGCCCAGCGCTTTCAATGCATTCGCACAACGGTTGACCTGCCGATAGAGCTCGTTGTAGGTGAACACCCGTTCCTGATCCTGTTCGCCGACCCATATCAATGCCACTTTGTTCCTGCGCCAGGTCTTCACGTGCCGGTCCAGGCAATTGTAGGCGATGTTGCATGTCCCGCCGACAAACCACTTGGCCCAAGGATAGTTCCACTCCAACACCTTGCTCCATGGCGAAAACCAGTCCAGTTCCCGAGCCATGCCGGCCCAGAATCCTTCCGGATCGGCGATCGACTTCCGATATTCGCTCTCATAGTCTTTGACATAGGCGGCGGCCTTGGCGCTCGCCGGAGCTTGGTAGACGCGGCTTTCTTTCAGCAGGGTATCGATGTTGTCAGCCATACGGATGAACTCCTCTCGCAGGCTGTTGATAAAGGCCGCCAGCGGCGTTCTCGCGTCGCTCAGAGGTTCAACGTACAGAGAAGAGTACGCTTCACCTCTTCACTCGCTGCGGCCTTGCTGGACGGCCTTTCTGAACAGCCTGCACAGAAACGCCGATTGATAAAGCCTATTATGTTGCGGCAGGCGAGCCGCTGCAACCATACCTTGGTACAAGCCGCTGTGCAACGACGCCCTCCACTTCGTCTGTTCTTCCTTTGCCTGTTCTGGTTTCTTGACAGTAGTGTAAAAGCCAGAGTAGGCTGACTTTAGCAGCCGTTCTCTATGTCGCCAACCTCCTCCCATTTCCGTTGTCATCTTGCTCACGCCCTATTCTTCTTTGGGCTCCTAGGGCTGACCGCCACATCCGCGACCCTCGCGCAAATCGGGAAACCGGAAGGCCTCTACTACAAGTCGTGGGCTGTCGTCATCGGAGTGGAAAACTATCTCTTGGCTCCCAAACTGCCGGGCGCCAAAGACGATGCGAAGGCGGTGGCACAGGCATTGCGGAAACTCGGGTTCGAGGAGGTCGTCGAGCTGTACGACAACGATGCGAGCTTCCGGCGCCTCCAGCAGACTCTGTCGGATTTCCTTCCCCGCAAGGTGGGCAGGCAGGATCGATTGGTCATCTACTTCGCCGGACATGCCGGCGTGACGCAAGACCAAACAGGGAAAGAATTGGGATACCTCGTGCCGTGGGATGCGCAGATCGGCAATGTGTCGAAAGGGATCACCTTCGAGCAGTTGAAAGAATTCACGCGCCGGAGTGCATCGAAGCATACGTTTCTCTTGTTCGATGTGGCCGTGCGAGGGTGGGAAGTCACGGCGGCTCAGCAACTCTCACTCGAAGGTCGCGTCGCCCCCGAAGACGATCTTGAAAAGCGCGCGGTCCAAATTTTGACCGCGGGAGACAAAGGGGAATCCATCAAACGGCCGGATAACCGTAGCCTCTTCGTGAGCGTTCTCGTAAAGGGGCTTTCAGGCGAGGCGGATCTCGACAAGAACGGATGGTTGCTGGGAAGCGAACTCGGGCGCTATGTGCAACAACAGATCCGTGAGCAATCGCAGGGCGCACAGCACCCCTTGTTTTCGCAACTCGAGGGGGACGGCGATACGATCCTGATCGAAGGCCGGAAGGCGGCGTTCCGGCTCGGCGGGGAGCCGCAGTCGCCGCTCGAACGGCAACAGGCGGCAAGGATGCAATACGAGCAGGCCTTTACGCTGTTGCAGAGCGGGAAAGCACCCGATGAGGCCTTGGAGCGGCTCAACAAGGCGCTGGAGTACGACCCGACATTCGGCGACGCGTATGTGTTGAAGAGCTATGTCCGCCTGGAAGTGCTCCCAAACTTGGATGAAGCGCTGTCGTCGGCCAAGCTGGCGGTTCAACATGCGCCGAAGAATCCCGACTCGCAATATACGCTGGGTCTGATCTACGAGAAGCGGGGACAGTATCAAGAAGCCGAGCGCGCGATGCGGGACGCGCTGGTCGTCAACCCAAACTACTCCGACGTCTATTTTTCGCTCGGTCTCATGTACGCCGACGAAATGAAAGATCAGCAGAAGGCCGTGGACGCGTTCCAACGGTATCTCGAATTGGGCGGCACGCATGTCCGGGCCCGCGATGCCGTGGCCCAGGCCAATTCCGCCGGTAACGCCAAACCCTAGCGAGGGGGACTGACACTCTTCCCGCGTCTGCCTGCCCGCCGCATGGCTTCGGTAGGCGGGCGCGTGCGGTCTGTCCCTGTCCGAACCGGGTAGGCACCGACGCGGACGGCGGTGCCAGTCCTACTACTCTTTGCCGCCCCCCTTGAGATACCCCAATCCGATCTTGAGGGCTCGTCTGGTAATCTCCGCCCACCGAACTTGCGGGTATTCCGCCAAGACTGCGGCGGCCTTCGGATCTTGTATATCCAAGCTCGTAATTTTGATGATTCCGTCCTCGATCTGTACGTCCGCCAAAGCAGCCTCCTTTTCTCCTTCTCGAAGTCAACCGCCGGCACCCCGTTGCGTTGACTGAACCAGGGGTGCATGTTAGCATGCATCCGGTCCTTTCTCGATGCTTGTACGGGCTCCTGCCTCTCGTCCCGGTGGGTGAACATGTGATTTATCAAGGAGGAATCAGTATGAACCAGCCACAGGGTTTACTCTCGCGATTGGCCGGTGGTGGAGTAGTGGTTGCGTTAATCTTCGGACTTGCCGCGTGCGGCGGTCCTCCCAAGTGGGTGAAGCAAGGTTCAGGGGCCTTCAATGAAAAGGACAGTAAAGCCTTCTACGGCGTGGGATCCGTCACCGGCGTTCGAAACGAGCCGCTGGCTTGGGATACCGCCGAGAACCGGGGTCGGGCCGAGATCGCCAAATCGTTCGAAACCTACACGGGGTACTTGATGCGTGATTACGCCGCTTCCACAACTGCCGGAGATTTCACCCGGAACACGGAAGAGCAGAACGTGGAGCGAGCCATCAAGACCATTACGACCACGACGCTGAGCGGCGTCCGCCCCATCGATCGCTACAAGGACGAAAAGACCGGAACCTACTACGTCCTTACCAAGCTGAGCTTGGAAGACATGAAGAACAATCTCGAACAAGCCAAGGAACTGAACGCTCAGGTCCGGGATTTCGTCAGAAAGAATGCCGACAAGTTGTTCGAGCGGCTCGAAAAAGAAGAAGACAAGCGCGGCGTTACCCGGTAGTCAATCGCCTCCATTCTCATTTTCTTCGAAGGAGCCATGCATGGGCATGTCATCCGCAAGACGGTATAGGCGCGTCGTGCTGGCCGGGCTGGCGGTCGGTTTTCTCGCATTCGCCGGCTGCGGCAGCGAGACCAAAGTCACGCGAGTCGATTCAGGCGTGGTGACGGACCTCAGCGGACGATGGAACGACACGGATTCGCGGATGGTCGCCGAATCCATGGTAAAGGAGGCCTTGGAATATCCCTGGCTGAACAACTTCAGCCAATCCAAACGCCGCCAGCCGGTCGTGGTCGTGGGCACGGTTCTCAACACCAGCCACGAGCACATCAACGTCCAGACGTTCATTACGGATCTCGAACGCGAATTGACGAACTCGCAGAAAGTGACCTTCGTCGCTGGACAAGGCGAACGGGACGAAGTCCGGACCGAGCGGAAAGAGCAGGCGATGTATGCCCGTGAGGATACGCAGAAGGCTCCGGGGAAAGAAATCGGCGCCGATTACATGATGAAGGGCAGCATTGCGACGATTTTGGATGAAGCCGACGGCACCAAGGCCATGTTCTACCAGGTCGACTTGCAGATGGTGGACTTGGAAAGCAACGCCAAAGTCTGGTTCGGACAGAAAAAGATCAAGAAAGTCATTGAAAAGAAACGAACGGTCTTTTAGGCCGCTCGACGTCCGTTGAGTCCTCTCGTCTCACGCCCCACTTCCCGCACGTTGATAGGGTGGGATGTTCGTGTTCTTTGCGGCGCTCTCCTTGCCGGGTGCCTGGCCGGATGCGGTCCTTCCGTCAATCACTACGTCCTCGTTGAAAATAGTCTCCGCACCAGCGACTTCCGGGGTGCGGATGCGGCTGTGCAACAGGCCGAGAAGGTCTATGGAGTCCAAAGCCGGGTGCTCTACGGCATGGACCGCGGGATGACCCTCCAGTTGGCGGGCGACTACCAGCAAAGCAATTTGGTTCTTGAGCAGTCCGAGGACGAAGTCGATCGACTCTATACCAGAAAAATCCGTACGGAGACCGCCGCGTTCCTCACGAACGACAACTCGCTGCCCTACGAAGGGGATCCGTACGAGCAAGTCATGATCAATGTCCTGAAGGCCCTGAACTACGCCATGTTGGGACAGTGGCAGGACGCGTTGGTGGAGGCGCGCCGCATCGATCATCGTCTCAACGTGTTGTCCGACCGCGTGAAGGACAAACAAGCCTATCGGGAAGACGGGTTCGCGCGATACCTCACCGGCATTCTTTACGAGTCCACGGGCGACATCAATAACGCCTTCATCTCCTACCGTCAGGCCTATGAGACGTACGACTCCACCAGGAGTTGGTCGCGAACCGGCGTGCCGGCGCAACTGCAAAGCGATTTACTGAGAACGGCGGATGGCCTGCACCTGACTCAGGAATTTGCCGAGTACCAGCGGGCATTTCCCCATGCGTCCTGGCAACCGATCCAGACGGAACAGCAACTCGCTCAAGTGGTCGTGATCAGCTATAATGGCCGCGCCCCGCACAAGGAGGATCAGTTTCTTGACCTGCCCGTCAGTCTCGACGCCCTTCAATTGGTGCTGCTCAATCGCGGTTTCGCTCAAGCGACTCATCGCCAGAATCGAGCCGCCGACACCGTGTTATACGGGCTCAACGGTCGGGTGGTCCGCGTGGCGTTGCCGCGGCTGGTCGCTCAGAAGACTCAGGTGGCGGCCGATCCCGTGGCGCTCGTGCCGGATGGCGGGACACCGATCACGGCACGAACCGAGTTGGTGCAAAACGTGACCGCATTGGCCGAGAAGGCGCTTTCTGAACGCTTGCCCGCGATGACGGTCAAGGCCGTTGCCCGCGCGGCACTGAAGTACAGCATGGCGGAAGGCGCTGCAAGAGGGGCCGAACAAGCGTCGGGAAAGGATGGCGCCTGGGTCGGACTGTTGGTCAGTCTGTTGGCGCACGGATATGCCGTGGCGTCCGAGGAAGCGGACAAGCGAAGTTGGAGAACGTTGCCCGACGAAATTCATTTGGCTCGTCTCTGGGTGCCGCCCGGGGCCTATCATGCGCGGGGGACCTCGTTCAGCGGGGGCAACGCTTCGGGCGGAAGGCCGTTGTCCCTTGCCGCAGGCGAGACCGTGTTTTTGGTTCAGCGGGTGCTGCCGTGAGGAGATGGTCGGCGGTCATGGCCGGTGTTAGTTGTGGGTTACTCGTCGGATGCTCTTGGTTCGGCGGTCCATCAAAACCGGCTTGGGTCGATGGAGTCAGTCCGGAGTACCCGTCTGCACAGTATCTGCTGGGTGTCGGGCAGTCGGATACTCGCCCCGTGGCCGAAGACCAGGCGTATGCCGCGTTGGCTCGCGTGTTCAAGGCCGAGGTGTCCGCACAATCAAAGGACTGGGAATCGTATCTCGTGGTCGAGCAACGGGGACAGGCGCGGGATGAGCGCCGGTTGAGTCTGGACAATCTCACGCGGGTTTCGACCGACAAGGTGTTGGAGAATGTACGGATTGCCGACAGTTGGTTCGATCCCCGGAAGCGGCTGCACTATTCGCTTGCGGTGATGAATCGATCGCAGGCCGAAGCGGTCTTCTTGCAGAAGATCGCCGATGTGGATCGCGACGTCCAGGCAGACCTCGAAGAGGGTCGTCGCGCCGCCTCCGATAAGCTGTCGCGAATCCGTGCGTTGAGGCGCGCGGTTCAGAATACGATTCTGCGCGAAACGTACAACGCCGATCTGCGGGTGATCCGGTCCAGCGGACAGGGGACGGCTGCGCCGTATACCGTGCAGGCATTGAATCAGGAATTGGAACAATTTCTCGCGTCGAATTTTCTCTTGAGCGTGCAGGTCACCGGCGATCAGGCGGAGCCGGTTCAACGCGCGTTGAGCGAAGGGCTGATCAAGGAAGGGCTTCAGGTCACCAGTCGGCAGGCCGGGTTTGACGGCGCGGCCGGCGGCCTCTCTCCCGAACTTCTCGTCCGCGGGTTGGTGAAGGTGTGGCCGATCGACGTGCGGGATCCTCAATTCGTGTATGTCCGATGGTGCAGCGATTTCGAAGTCATTGATGTGAGCGGACAGCGCGTGGTCGGAGCGATCTCCAAGGGCGGGAAAGAGGGACACTTGTCGGAACGGGAGGCGACGGCCAAAGTCGTCAGGGTGATGCAACAAGAGTTTTCATCGGACGTGGCGAAGGCGATCGCGGCGCACGTATACGGAGAGGCCGAGCTTCCGGCCCAGGCGAGCCGTCCGGCCGGATGTCCCCGGGAAGGCGTCGGCTCCAGGCCGGCGACAGCAACGCACTAATTGATGGAGGAGAGTCGAGGATGAGCAAACCGAGTCAGGTCGGGCGGGCACCGAGGAGCCGTGGTCGCGGGTTGACGACGACCCAACAGCGGGTGCCGAGCCGGTTGGCAAAACGGCGGTTGAACGAACGATTGAAGGCCGATACGGCGTCCTTCAACAAGGGAAACCTGGCGGACAAGATGCGACGGGAGGGTTATGAGGAAGTGCCGCTGGACGAACTGCAGGATCGCCTGTCAAAAATGACCGGACCGCTGGCGGCGGTCATTTTGAAAGGGAGGATGTAAGTCCATGCCGTACTACTACTTCGATTCGACCGCCTTGGTGAAGCGGTACAGCATGGAGCGGGGGACCCGGATCGTGAACAAGTTGATGGTCAAACGCGGCAAGGTCGCGATCGTGCCGACATGGACGGTGACGGAATTCTATTCGTCGTTCTCGAATCGGGCTCAACAGGGAGAGATCACGAGGGATGATTGCTACTCGGTCATCCACAAATTCGAGAGGGAATCCGGACAAGGCCTGTTCCAGTTCATCGCTCCCACCATGCAGACCTATCTGACGACCAAAGAGCTGGTGATGGAGTATCCCTTTCTTCGCGCACAGCAGGTGATGCATCTGGCGCTGGCCTTGGAGCTGAAGCCGCTCCGCTTGACCGTCGTCAGCGCCGACATGCAACTGCTCAGCGCGAGCAAGACCGCCGGGCTGCACATTATCAATCCGGAGGAAGACTAGGCGCGTATCTCGCGGTTCGTATCTCGTCTTTCGCTTCGTGTTTCGAGTTTCGTGTTCCGGGTTTCGAAAAATCGTAACTCGAAACGTGCAACGCGAAACTCTTGAGGGGACGACGCAAGCAGGACAGGCACCGTCGGGGACGACGGAGCCAGTCCCTTACGGGCATTGGTATTCGGCGATCATTGATGCGACGGCAACCGTCCAGTCGTCGGCGGTCTGTCTGAGGCGCCCAACTTGTTCCTTCAGCGGTGCGGAAAGTTGCTCGTCGGGCACTGGACCGAGGAGTGAAAGAGCTTGCTGGGCGCTTGCCTGTGCCAAGGCGAGACTCCCGCACACACCGGAGGAAGCCGGCAGTTGACCCCCCGCGCGGCGAAACAGCGCCATAGCCCGGTACCCATGTTCTTGTGACCGAAAGAGCGGCTCCGCTCCTTGATAGAGCGAGGCGACGGCGGCCTGTTCGCGGTATTTCTTGCCAAGATGCTTGGCGAGCAGAGCGGCGCGCCCCATGTTCAATGCCGCTCCGTCCGGATCGTCGTTGCTGATGGCTTCTTCCGCCTTGATCTGCAACCGGCTCAACTCCGCTTCATCTCCCGTAACCTGACTCCAACCCGGTGCTCCGATGAAAATCAGCGAGACGAATACCAGAATCTGCGCCGGTACCGCGCAACTCGGACGGTTGTTTGGCATGGAGGGCAGCCGGCTACTGGAGATATTCCCACGTATCGATCTGTTTGGTGCTCCAGTTGACGGCTTCTTTCAACTTCGCCAGTTGGGGATCGGCGGTCGCATCGCTCACGTGGAACAACGATTTCTGAAGCGCGAACAACGGCTCTTGGGCACGCCGATCCGGCAACTTTCCCAGCGCCCACACGACTTCGGTCTTCAGCACGATGTCGTCCGTCGTCTTGAGCGTTTCAAGGAGCGGATCCACGATTGTAAAGTCTCCATGCAGGGCGCCGAGGACTCCCAGCGCCTTGGCGGCTGAAGGGCGCAGCTCGGGCCGGCCGCTCTTCATTGTGTCGACCAACGTCGGCACAGTGTCCTTTTGTCCGATGTTACCCAAGGCAAGGGCGGAAGCCTTCGCAATTTCGAGATCGCTGCTCTTGAGCCCTTCGAGAAGCCGGGGCACGGCCTTGTTCGAAAACAAGTAGCCGAACAAACCAATCAGCCTGACCTTACGCGCGGAAGGCGTTGCGGGATCGTCGTAGAGCTTGAAGAGACGTTCTTCCTGTCCCCACTCGGCCGTGATGAAGATGGGAAAATCGTAGTCCTCCAGCCGTTGGCGCAGTTTGTCCATCGCATAGGCGCCGGGGTCTGAGACCTTCGCCTCCTCGGCCGCCTGTTCCGCATCGGCAAAGTCGGTGCGGACCTCCTTGCGCCATGCCATTTTCTTCCCGTCTATCGCATAGCTGAGTTGGCAGGCCGGACCTTTCCACACTCGTGACGGGGAATCGGGAAGGTCTGCGTCGCTTCCCATCCTGGTCGTTCCTTCCCAGGTTTTTCTCTGCTCGCACTTCACCTGGAACACGACGTCATGCGGCTGGGACGAGTCCGTCACGACCGTATACACGAGCTCCTTCATCCGTTTCTCGACCACCTCGGCGAGCGGCTTGGCGTCCATCGGTCCCTTGTCGGAAAGGGCAATCACGTCGATCAGAACTCGATCGATCTTCCTGAGTTGTTCCTTCTGCTGCTCGGTGAACGAATCGCGTCGCGCCCAGACGGGGCAGGTAATGAATAGAACTACGGCAAGGGAAGTAATAAGGACCGAAAATCGCCCCATACTTCCTGTACTTTACCCAACGCGTATCGGCGCATGCAAGCTGCCTGTCTTTTCGCATGCGGACCGGATTTGCCTTCAACAGCACACCACTCGCCATCCTGCCCCTCAATCATCGGCCTACTTTGGTAGTGCCCCTGTAGATCTTAAGGTCGATTGTGAGGACGCGAAACCGCTGCTACTCTTCGCCTGGATGCTTTGCGAGACTCGGTAGAGCCACCTCGGAAGGGTGAGTCCTATGGAACATGCATCCAGCCTGGATGGTCAGACGCCACTGATTCCCATCGCATCGTTACGATCCCACCCAGCGGCGTCATCGTGTTCGACGGGCAAATCTGAAAGTCAAAAAACATCCGGAAGGTACCGATGGCGCATGGTCGCATTGGGCGCCGTACATGCGTACATCGCCTTCCATCTCATCTCATGGCACGTGTTCGGCATACAGATTTGGGGCAAGACCGCGATGATGGGCGTTCCTTCTCTGGCGAAAGGCTGGATCAATGCCGCCTCGATCATGGTCATCCTCATCCTGCTCTCGATTTTCATATTCGGTCGAGGTTTCTGTGGTTGGGTGTGTCATATGCGAGGTGCGATCGAGTTTGCCGATTGGATCTTGAGGAGATTGAGGGTTCGCCGCTATCTCGCAATCCGGGAACGGAACGTGTTGATCAATACCCGGCATCGGTGGCTCCTGCGCGTGGGAGCCCTCTTTGTTTTGCTGCTTCCGGCAATCATTCTGGTTCATAGGACCGGCTTCTCCCCGAGGGTCGACGTCATGTCGCCGCCTCCCGTAGCGGACCTGCCCGGCCATGAAGGAAAGGCGTTTGCCAAGACGGCTCCATTCAACTTCTCGATCGAGCCCACATGGGACGATTTTCTGCTGGCGTTCGGCCTGGCGGTTTTCATTCAATTTACGATGAGCATCGTCCTGAATCTGCGTTACGGCCATGGGGCCTTCTGTCGGATCCTCTGTCCCTACGCGCCGATGATGACACCGTTGATGAACATCTCGCCGGTTCAATCCAAAATTACCCGCGTGGCGCAATGTACCGGCTGTCGTGATTGCAGCAACGCCTGTCCCCAAGGCATCGACGTGAGCCGGGAAATTTTTCACTTCAACGGCAAAGTAATCAACCGTGAATGCATCAAGTGCTATGCATGCATCGATGCGTGCGACGACCATGTGCTGAAGGACACGGCCGCACCGGCCGTGGCGCAAACGGATCGCCTCAAGCCCTATGAGAAGCGGCCCTGGCAGCAGGTGGTCGTCCGCAAAGACGGGTACGTCACCGATTCGCGGCATATGCAGGTGTACGAGCCGCTTGGTCCGGTCACGGACTTCCTGTCGATTATTGTGGCGTTGATCGGAGGCGGCATCACATCCCGGTTCGGCGGGTTCTGGTTTTATCCTGGGGCGATCTTTTCCTTCATCCTGTTCAGGGAGGTCGCCTTACGAGGCATGAAACGGTATGGCGGGCAGAAAGGCGGATCGCCGCTCTATTCGACTCCACGCACCAAACATCTCGAGGAGGGCTCTGTATGAGCATGCATGCCGGCGTGCAGGAATACTCGCAGCTGATTCAGGAATTTCGGAGCTACCTCAAGGAGCGGCAATCTTACTGGCTGGCGCCGCTGATCTTTGTAATCCTCATGTTTGCCACGCTGGCCTTTTTCCTGGAAGGCAGTGTTGTCGCCCCGGCAATCTATTCGATTTTCTAGCGCCGGGCGGCCGCCTTACCGCTAATCGATGCGTCGGGCGCAGAATGTGATCGTTTGTTCTCGATCAAGGCTCCCTGCACGACCGGAGCAAGACAATGCGCAAGGCGAGCATTGGCTTTCGGCGAATAGTGCCCGCCATCGGTATAAGCCTCCGAAAGGCCGGCATCGATCAAACAGTCGGTTGCATCATAGTAGCTGATGCCGGCTTCACGCAGCATGCGAACCGCGAGAGCCGGTTCCGTGGCTGCCGGCTCGGATAGTTTTTGAATCTCCGATCGGTACGGAAGCCATACGACCAACGGAATGCTGCCGTCGGCTGCGATAGTGCGAACGAGATTCTGAACGACGAATCGACTCATCAGTGTCGCATGGCCCACCGTGTCTGTGCTCTGAACCCGTGCCGGAGGTCTCAGAGAATTCACGAATCGGAACGCGTAGGACTTCTCGATCACTGCCCACGCTCCGCCCCGGCCCCACAGAAGCGGGTCGTAATAATCGTCAAGATGGAGAGAAGGAAGTTCCGCAATGGCGGCATAGGAAAATATCTTCTGTGGCGGGGGTACTGGGCTGTTGATGGCGAACGGCACTCCCTCCCGCTCGACGAGCCGTGGGCGAGCAAAGGGAAAAGTGCCCCACTCGCGGTTCATCAGGAATGGATAGACGCTGTTGATCCGGCGGACCATTTCGGACGTGATGCCGACGATGACAAGATCGGGATGCCAGCCTCGTACGTCTTTTGCGTATCGTAGGTAGGCCTGATTCACGCCGTAAGCGGATACGCCGAAATTGAGGACCTGTGCATCGGGCTGCAGAAATCCTTCCAGCGCATGAGCCCATGTTTCTTCACAACGCACTTCATAGCCGAAGGTCATAGAGTCGCCGATCAAAGCGACTCGTACGGATGCCGGATACATGGATGGACCGGCATGCCTTGTTCGTGGATCTGCGAACGACATGCCCGTAAGAGGACTGCGCAGCCCTTCCTCGCTGCTGGCTTCTCGATCCGCTTTGTTGCTTTGAGACGGAGCCACCGTCCAGCCCAGAATTCTATCGTGGACCAGATAACCTCGTCCTTGTGTCAGATTTTCGAGAACCGCCTCGTGTTCCGCCCTGAATGCTTCCCAGTCCCTGGGCTCGAGAAGGACTCCTAGAACCATTAAGCCTCTCGCCGTCTGCTTCGAGAAGAACCGCACCGATATTTCCATACTCAGGAAGAGCGAGGCCGCGATCAACAGGCTCAAGCCGAAAGCCATCATCATACGTTTACGAGCAAGGGCGTCGCTCCTCCGCACGCTGCGGACGATCCACCCCATTGAAGCCATGATCGTGATGACCGAGCCGAGGCAGATGATCCCCGTGGAGCTATAGAGAAAGGACGATACATCGGGTTTGGTTGCGGCCCTGTAGAGACAAAACACCAGGAGCAGTGAGGCGGCTTCAGCGGCACCCAATAGGACAAGCGTCATGCGAGACTGGAAAAACACCATCAGCCCGCGATGGAAAGATACTGAAGAGACGCTCATTGTTCAATGGATTTGCGGATTCTCGGATTTCACAGGAGAAGACACGTGATGAGTCATTAAGTTGCAAGCCTCGGAAATCCGTCAGTATAATCGCCCATGCCGTTGGGGGACAGAAGAATTGGATTCATCGGCGCGGGTAATATGGCCGAGGCGCTGATCGCCGGGCTCTTGCACGGCCATCGGGTCCTCCCGTCACAGCTCATCGCCTCGGACATCGACCACGACAGACTCCATGTCATCTGCGGCCGGTATGGAATCGCTACGACTGGAAAAAATCGCGAAGCGACGCAAGCGGCCGATACGGTCGTGCTTGCGGTGGAACCTCAGGTGCTCGACGGCGTCTTGGACGAGATCTCGCCGGTCGTTCATGACACGGCCTTCGTGATTTCTGTCGCCGCCGGGTATCCGGTCCGGCGCATCGCCGAACGCCTTCCGCGGGTGTCAAAGCAACGGATCGTGCGCGCGATGCCGAATACGCCTTCGATGATCCGCGAGGGCGTGACCGCGTGGGCATCGCTGGAGGCTCTGACGCCCGAAGACGCGGCTCTGACCGCCACATTCTTTGAATCGGTCGGACGAGTCATGATGGTGAAAGAATCCGCGCTGGACGCGGTCACGGGTTTGAGCGGCAGCGGGCCCGCCTACGTCTATCTGATGATCGAGGCCTTGGCCGATGGCGGCGTCAAAATGGGATTGCCGCGGCAGACGGCTCAACTCTTGGCGGCTCAAACGGTGGCCGGTGCAGCTCGTATGGTCTTGGAGTCCGGCGAGCATCCGGGCATGCTCAAGGATCGGGTGGCTTCACCGGGAGGGACGACCATAGCCGGCCTCCATGCGCTCGAACAGGGTCGATTCCGTGCGACCGCCATGTCGGCGGTTGAAGCGGCCACGAAGCGCTCGATGGAATTGGGGTTGGAGAGTTAAGGGGACTGTCCCTTTCCGTTCGGCGACTGTCCCCCTTATTGAGAGGGACAGGCACCGGTGAGCCGGAGCCTGTCCCTTGCAAGGAGGAGATCGTGCAATATTGGGTGAAGGTCGTGTTTGTCGATAATCAAGAGTTGGTCGTGAAGGATGCAATCCGGCACACGATCAGCGACGACATGGAAGTACTGGAAGTCGATTCGGCGAAAGAGGTCGTCATCATTCCCATGAAACAAATCAAGTATGTGGCCTGCGATGCGACGGTATTCGCGTCGAAAAAGCCAAACTGACTGCGGCGTTCAGGTAATCCTTTCCAACAAGCTCAGGACCGCCTCATTCCAGCCGGCCGGCCCGACTCCGGGCGCCCGCAGCATCCCCGGTACATGAATGTCGGGATCGTATGATCCATCGGGTTTTTGGACGAGAATCGGATAATCGACCATGGCTAGCAGCGGCGCGTCGTTGACGCTGTCGCCGATGCCGATGGTTTCGATCCGGCTAGGCCGCTCATGGAGCCGCAACTGACGCTGATAACAGCGGAGCAACAACGCCGCGGCCTGTCCCTTGTCGTTGTCTCCCATCAGATGGAAGAGTCGTCCGCCCTTCGTCCAACGAAGTCCACGCGTCACGATTTGCCGGCACACCTCTTCGATCAGCGACGACGGTCCTTCGATCACGTAGGGTTCGTCATATTCACGCTGCTTGGCCAGCTCCGCATCGGTCTTCGGTAAGCCGGTCAGCAGCATGATGTCCTCGATCGACAGGTCCCCGAACCCCTTCAAGGGAGTTTCGACGGCGTCCTCCACCTGCTTCAGCACGTCTCGGAGCATGTGGTAGGGCAGGCCGAGTTCGATCACGTCGTACGGGGGTTTCTTGCGCCCGCGCTCCAAGGGAAATTCGAAGGTTCCTTGTGGAATGAACACCGCCGCCCCGTTTTCCACAATGAACGGACCGCGATGACCCAGACGCTCCCGCAACGGTTCCATCTCGGCTCGCGTTTTGCTCGACACGAGCACCAACGGGATGTCCCGGTGCTGAAGCGCATGGAGCGCTTGAGCCGCCGGCTCGAACGAGTAGGTCAGGCCGTCCAGCAGCGATCCATCCACGTCGGTAAAGACCACGAAGTGTGTCACCGGTTGTTCCGCAACGGCTTCGGAGGTGGAAATGCCGATGTTCAACATGGCCTCCTTGCTCGCAATCCGCTGGATCACCAATGACGGAGGTCGTCCGGCGTCGACCTCGTCCGCATCACCCGGCGTTCCAAGAAGTCTTTGGCGAGATCGGTGGCTCCGAGACCGAACGCAATGGCCGCAGTCAGCACGAGCCCTCCCCACGTAATGCCGAATCCGACCACGACGATATGCTGGGCGATCCCCAACTGCTCCAGCGCCATTGCCGCAGCCAGAAGCTGGAGTCCCCACCGGGAACAAGCCGCGATCAGGCGGGCCGGGGGAAGCCCGGCGTTGACGGCTGCGATGAGGACGGCTTGGGACGCGAAATTGGAGCAGACATAGCCGGCCGAGAGAATCACGCCGGCGGTGATGAGATGAGGCAGATAGGCGAGCAGGGAATGCGCCACTTCGTTGATCGGCGCAAGGTTCAGCGCGCTCAGGGCCGCAATGGCGGTAATGAGCACCGCCGTCCAATACAGGCCCGATCCGACGACCCGGGAAGGATCAGTCTTGATCCCTGCCCGAAGCAACATCGTGGTCATGCCCACGCGGTTGCACAGATGGTCGAAACGCAGAATGTGAAGAAGTCGTTCGGCAAAATGGCCTGAGGACCAGGCGACGACAAGACCGCCGAGCAGGAGGACGCTCATCGCGAGGATATTGGGAAGGATGCCGGCGATATGGCCGCCCAGGATTTCAAGCGGCGCCATGAGGGCTTGATCAATAAATTCGATCATCGCAGCCTCCTGCATCGGGGACCGTCAGAGACATCGACGGCCGATCGACCGGTCGATGTTGAGCAGCTTCCCAACGCGCAACCAGATACGGCTTCTGCCGTTCGAAGACGACGCAGAGATGTTCGATCATCTGTTCGGCTTCAGCGGATGTGAGTCCTTGGCTGGCCAGCACGAAGAACGCGGTGCGGCCCAGGTACAACGGCGTCAACGATTTCAGGAGGTGCTCGTGAGGCAAGATGCGATGGTGGTAGGCGGAAGCGGCGTCGAACACGATGCGGCTCCACACGTCGTCGGGAAGGCGGCAGTCGCTTTCGTCCCGATTCAGATCGGACAGCTCCTCAAGCGTCGTGGTTCCGAGAATGCGGCTCCAGATCGGCCGGAGGTCCCGGAGCCCCTGGCGAAAGTGGGAGACCATGGCGTTCACATCGACGCGGACCGGTTCGACCCCCACTTCGTACGGAAAGCCGAACAGCGGGACCGGACTGGACTCCTCGATATGCGACCAGGCGTCGGCATGCCGTTCCATGGACGCGAAGAGCGAGCCCACGACCTGACGAAGCATGGCGGACAGGTCGGATGACGGATCTTTGGGATCATGGATCTTTGCGCCGAGAAAACTCTGACAGACTCTGGCCCCGTTCGCGACGGCCTCCGTGGTCATCCAAATATCGATGCCGAAGCGCGCGACTTCCGAATCCCACACCTGCTGTTCGACATAGTGAGCCGCCAACCCGCCTGAAAACCCGAATTCACCGCCGATCGGCTGACGGATGCGTTGACCGTAGAGCGCTCGCGTCAGAGGATAGGCCAGGCTGTTGGTGATGGTCCCGTCGTACTTGTGGCGCAGATAGAACGGCGCCACGTAATCGTAGCCCTCGTCCAGCACCGGACGCAGCAACATTTCGATCCATTCCGGAGAGATGCTGCGCACATCGGCATCGACGACGGCGCAGGCCTTGGCGCGCAACCGTCGGGCGATTTCAAAAATGGTCCGGAAGGCGCTGCCTTTCCCGGGAATACCGCGGTAGGGGGTGACGATGCGATGCAAGACGCTCTGGCGGTCGGCGATGAGCAGTTGCTGATAGTCCACGGCCGTGCGCGCCACAATGCGAGACGTGTCGTCATGGGACCCGCCGTCGGAATTCACGAGCACGGCGCGCTCTTGGGGAAAATATTTGGCGAGCCCGGCGGCGACGGCGCGGACGACATGGCCGACCGTTGCGGCATTGTTGTAGCTCGGAATACCGACCAGGATGTCGGCGGAGCCGATGTCTCTCAAAGAGGCTTCCGTGCCCGGTTCCAACGGTGTGTAGGCGGCGTTCATCGATGCGAACCCACGGGCTCGGCTTTAGGATCCCAGGCGTGATCTTCTTCGACGGCTTCGATCAATCGATCGAACGCATCGGGAATGGCATGGGTCACACGGCTCCAGTTCGAGATCATCGGCACGCCGAGCGGATCGTCGAGGAATCCTTCGGTGGCCAGCTTCATGCCTTTCAGGAAGACTTCCACGGCCGTCCGTTCTTCATGACGATCGAACGCCAAGCTGTTGATGGCCGCGTCGTTCTCATACCGGCTGATGGCTTCCTGCGCGCTTTGCAAGTACGTCGCTCGAAGCGTCTTCAGCACGCTGTCCGACAGCACCACCCCTTCGCTGGCCAGGTTCCGAAAGAGCGACTTGGTAATGTCGATACACATCCGGAGGAGTCCGGAATCCGGGTCCTCGCGAGAAAGCGACTGATGTTTGTGATCGTAGGCGTCTGCAATGTCGGCCTGGCAGATGCGGCGCAGTGCGCAATTGCGGTAGACCTCGGCTAACACGCCGATCTCGAGTCCCCAATCGCCGGGAATCCGAATCGTCCATGCCAGGTCGCGGACCATCGCGAATTCTCCCGCCAGCGGATAGCGAAAACTGTCGAGGAACGTCAGCAGCGGATGGGTTCCGACGAGTTGTTGGAGGCTTCTGATCAGGGGGGTCATGAAAAGTCGCGTCACACGACCGTGCAGGCGGTCCGTCACGCGGCTGTAATAGCCCTTGCAGAATTCGTAGTTGAGATTCGGATTGGCGACGGGATAGCACAGGCGCGCCAGATATTCCCGACTGTAGCTGGTGATGTCGCAGTCGTGCAGGGCGATGGCGCGACTCTGGTTGCGGGCGAGGATATAGCCGAAAGCCATCCAGCACCCGCGCCCTTTGCCCTGGAGCCCGATGTCCAGATTCTTGTCGACGAGGAGATTGAGGAGAGATTGAATACGGGCTCCATCGTTCCAAATGAGACGGACACGTTGAGGCAGTGCGGAGAAATATTGTTTGGCGAGCCGGAATTCGAGCGCGGAAGCCCGGTCGAGGGAGATGACGATCTCACTCAGATACGCGATGTGCTTCAGCGTATGCACGATGTGTTGCAAGGCCGGCCGGCTCAGTTCGGCGTAGAGGCAGGGCAACACCAAGGCGATCGGATGAGTCCGGCCATGCCGGCAGAGTTCCTGCTCCAACAGCGTGACGTTGGGCTGTCCCAGGCGATGCAGAACAGTCACCACACCGTTTTGATAGAAGTCGGACATGACGTCCTCCGAACAAAGCTCTGCCCTGCGCAGCGCCCAAATGGAGGCTGCAGGCGGTGTGCCATTAGGGATTTCTGCGAAATGGATGGGTTAGAACTGTCGTTATCCGAATGGAGTGAAGGTAGTGACGGAAAAAACCTTCACCTTAGCCGTGGCAGACTAGGGAATCCCTGAACCTCGTCAAGGGAGTCTACTAGGGTCGGTCGGCCGAAAGCCGCTTGGCGAGGCGGTGGGCGAGACGCACCATCCCGGGAGAACGATCCGATGGATCGAGCAGGACGTTCAGCACATGAAGATGACCGGTGTCGGCCAAGGCTGCGGCGAGCGCGCGTTCAAATTCCTGTTGCGTCGTGACACGGGTCCCGATCCCGCCGCCGACTATGTCGCAAATGCGCTCATAGCGCCATTCGTGCACGTCGTTGAACGGGCCGTCGAGGATTTCCCGTTCGGTGGAATACCCGCGATTGTTCAGCACGATGACGATGGGAGCCTGCCCGTAGCGAACGGCGGTGGCGAGCTCCGTTCCCGTCATCTGAAACGCTCCGTCTCCGACGAGCACGATCGGACGCACCGTCGTATCCGCGAAGGCCGCGCCGACGGCGGCCGGTACGGCGAACCCCATCGAGGTGTAATACGCGGGCGAGAGGAATTCGAACCGCCGGTGGACATGGAGATCAGCCGCCGCGAACAGCGACTCTCCCACGTCCGCCACGATCAACGTTTTGGCGTTCAGGATGCTATCGAGATGCCGAAACAATCCGTAGAGCGTCACCTGTCCGTGGGGCGCGACCGGGCGTTCTTCGATGGCGACCGGCGGCGGCAACGGTCTGGACGGAAAGGTGGTAAAGGTATGGACGCTGAGCGCCTCGACGAAATCCTGGAAGCGGATTCCGTCATAGCGATGATGTTTGATTGCGACCCGGTCGGCCGTCGCGTGGATCGTGCGTCCTTCCGAGAGCAGCGGGGAATGTGCATCGATGCCTTCCATATCGGACAGGATGGAGCCAAGAATGAGGAGGCAATCCGAGTCGTCGATGAACTGCTGAATCTCGTCGCGCGCGATCAATCCCCCGTAGACGCCGACATAGAGCGGATGGTCTTCCCGGATGATCGATTTTCCCAGAAGGGTGGAGGCGATGGGCACGTTGAGCCGTTCCACCAGTCGGGTGAGATGGTCTTGGAGGCCGAAACGTCCGATCTCCGCCCCCGCCAAGACCACGGGACGCTTGGCCGAAGCCAGCATGGCGCGGACCTCGCCGACGGCTTCCTCGAGCGCACCGGGGTCGCTCGGCTCGTCGTTGAGGCACAAAGGCCGCAGTGGGGCGGCCAAGGGCGTGTGAATGAGGTCGCGCGGAATCTCGATGTAGATCGGACGGCGATAGCGCAACAACGCCGCAAAAGCCCGATCCATCTCGCGTTCGGCGGTAATCGGATCGTCGAGCGACACGGCGGCGACTGTCATCCGCTCGAAGACGTCCCGCTGCGTTGAAAACTCGCGCACCATGTGGTGCATGTAGGGCATCCTCACGCGTTCCGACAAGCCGGGAGAACCGGTGAGCAGGACGACAGGCGAGCGCTCGGCATAGGCGCAGGCGATGGCGTTGACCGTGTTGAGTCCGCCGACACAGTACGTGACACAGGCCGCGCCGATGCCGTTGATGCGGGCATACGCATCGGCGGCGAAGCCCGCGCAATCTTCACGAGTGGTTCCGATGTGACGGATCGGGGAGCGTTCGATCAACTGATAGAGGCTCAACACATAGTCTCCCGGGATGCCGAAGATATGGCGGACTCCCAATTGGTGCAACCGTTCGAGGACGGCCGAACCGATAGTCGATCGTTGATTCGTCATGATGCGACAGAAAAGTGAAGACGGTAGTAGGTGCAGCAAACCATAGCGTCCGGCGCTCGTCAAGTTCCTTTCGTGGAACGCCGCCTTGACGCGATCGCGGCAACGTCGGATAAGTAGGCCGATGATTCCTTCCCCTGAACGTTCTACCGGCGTCGTGACATTGGCCGGCACGAGAGATGTGTGGGAAGCCAAACATCCGTGGATCTATGCCGGCTTCGTCCGATCGGTATCCGGTGGGCCGGCCGCCGGTGATCTGGTCGATGTGGCGCTGCCGAACGGGCGTTTCTACGCGCGCGGCTTCTTCAATCCTTCTTCCAAGATCCGCGTTCGGGTGCTGACGTTTGACGATGAGCCGGTCACCGAATCGTTTTGGAAAGAACGGATCGCCGGCGCGCTGCGACTCCGTCAATCCGTAGTCTCACGAACCGACGCGTATAGGCTCATCTATGGAGAAGCGGATTTCCTGCCGGGGCTGATTGTCGACCGCTACGGCGACGTTCTCGTGATGCAAAACTTGTCGGCCGGTATGGACCGCCGCAAACGCTTCTTGAGCGATCTTCTGTGCCGAGAGAGCGGGATCACACGTGTATTTCTTCGGAATGACGCCAAGAGCCGGACCCTGGAAGGCCTGCCGCTCGAAACGGGTTTTCTTGCCGGAGACGGATCCACCACGGTCGAGATCTTAGAAGAGCCGGCACGATTTCTCGTCGATATCGCTCATGGCCAAAAAACGGGATGGTTCTGCGACCAGCGCCTGAACCGGCTGGAGGCCGCAAAGTTTGCGTCGGGCGCCGACGTCTTGGAAGTGTTTTGCCACACGGGGGCCTTCGGTACCCATGCAGCCTTGGCAGGGGCGAAATCAGTCGAAGGGTTGGACGTGGGGGAAGGAGTGTTGGCGCTCGCCAGACGCCATGCCTCGCTCAATCATGTCGAAGATCGATGTCGCTATCGACGGGCCGACGCCTTTGAGGATCTGCGCCGATTGGATCGGGCAGGGCAGCGCTACGATCTCGTGTTTCTCGATCCGCCGGCCTTTGCCCGGAGCAAACACGCAGTGCCGCGCGCCCTGATCGGCTACAAGGACGTGAACTTGTTGGCGATGCGTTTGACGAGGCCGGAAGGTATTCTGGTGACCAGTTCCTGCTCGCAGCATGTCTCGCCGCAGCAGTTCCGGGGGGTCATTTGCGCAGCGGCCAGGGATGCCAAGCGACAGGTGAGGCTTTTGGAAGAACGAGGACAGGCGCCGGACCATCCCATCCTTGCCTCGATGCCCGAAACGCGATACTTGAAGTGCCTGCTGCTGCAAATCGTGTAATGGGTCCCCATTGCAGATGATGAGCAAGGACGGCTCAGAACAAGATCAAGAATTGCCGCTCGTGCCAGCTTCCGTTTCGCTTCCCGAGATCACCGTCAGGTCGCTGATCCTTTCGGTGATCCTGGCCGCCGTCCTGGCCGGCGCCAATGCCTATCTTGGTCTCTTCGCGGGCATGACCGTCTCCGCGTCGATTCCCGCAGCCGTGGCTTCGATGGCCATTCTTAGGTTGTTTCGCCATTCCAATATTCTGGAGAACAACATCGTGCAGACGGCGGCGTCCAGCGGTGAAGCGGTCGCTGCCGGCGTCATTTTCACCATTCCTGCGCTTGTGCTCATCGGCTATTGGGCCACGTTCGATTTCTGGCAAACCGTGATGATTTCAGCGGTCGGCGGGTTGCTGGGCGTGCTCTGTACGATTCCGCTCCGTCGCGCGCTCATCGTGACCGCTCGCCTTCGGTTTCCCGAAGGGGTAGCCACAGCGGAAGTCCTGAAGGCCGGGACCGCTGACCATCGCCACGGTTCCGAATCGGTCGGATCGAGCCATGATCTCCGCACCTTATTGACGACGGCCATTCTTGGAGCCGCCGTCAAGTTTGGTGAAAGCGGCGTGCGGCTGTGGGAGGAATCCTTGGAGGGCGCTCTGCAGATGGGCCGTTCGGTCTTCTACGCCGGGATCAATCTGTCGCCCGCGTTGCTGGCTGTCGGGTTCATCATCGGATGGAACACTGCGATCGTTGTGTTTCTCGGCGGCGTCATCGGCTGGATGGTTCTGATGCCCGTCTACGGTTTGGTGAATGGAATGCCGCCCGATCTTCAGGGGCTGGAAGCCGCGAAAGCGATCTGGAGCGGCCGGATCAGGTACGTCGGAATCGGGGCGATGCTAGTCGGAGGGCTGTGGACGCTGACGAAATTGCGCGAACCGGTCTGGAAGAGTCTCGTGGCCTTGAAAGATGGCTATCGAGCCTCGACGATTCCTGGGATGAGCCGAGCGCCTGTCGGCAGAACGGAGCAGGACGCGTCGTTGATGTGGATTCTCGTTCCATTCATGCTCTCGCTCCTTCCCATGGCCTGGATCTACAGCACGGTGGTCGAGAATCCAATGATCGGCTTGATGATGACCGTCATTATGGCCATCGTGGCCTTTCTCTTCTCTTCGGTCGCTGCCTACATGGCCGGGCTGGTGGGGAGTTCGAGTAATCCTGTCTCCGGAGTCACGATCGCGACCATCATGCTTTCCTCCCTGCTGCTCCTGCTCTTCTTGGGACAAGGCCATCCCTCGGGTCCTGCTGCGGCTCTGGTGATCGGCGCGGTGGTCTGTTGCGCGGCGGCGATGGGCGGGGACAATCTGCAAGATCTGAAAACCGGCCATCTTGTCGGCGCGACCCCATGGAAGCAACAGATCATGCAGGTCGTCGGCGTCGCGACCGGCGCGCTCGTGCTGGTGCCGGTGCTCTCGCTGCTTCAAGCGAAGTACGGAATCGGCGAGCCGACACCGATCCATCCGCACCCTTTGAGTGCACCGCAGGCGACGTTGATGGCCGGTCTCACGCGCAGTGTGTTCGGCGCAGGGCTGCCCTGGCCCTTGGTCGGTCTCGGCGCCGCAATCGGCATTGCGGTGATCCTGATCGATCGCCGGCAGGAAACGCGGGGTCGCAGCTTTCGTCTGCCGGTGCTTGCCGTGGCGCTTGGCATATACTTGCCGCTGAAACTATCTGCGGCGATTTTGCTCGGCGGCGCCATCTCCGCCTGGACAGCTCAAATCCGGCACCGTCACGAGCCCTCACGCCGCGGGCTACTCTTCGCCGCCGGACTGATTACCGGGGAAGCGCTGATGGGAATCTTTCTCGCGCTGCCGATCGTATTGACTGGTCTATGGCCGGGATTCAGTCCCGATCCCTTTTTGCTCTTTTCCGCCGCGCCGCTCGGAGCATGGCCTGGTGTAATTGCCATGGCGGTCGTCGCAGCGCTGCTCTTCAATGCCGCCTCCGCACACGACCGTTAGACGAGCGTCATGAATGAAAGGCGGCCCCGGTCGGGCATTTTGGGAATTGGGCTGCCCCGTCGATCAGTCGCTCGGCGGCTCGAAGTGTCCTGACGGACGATTCTGCCAGGGGACCGCCGCCTGTTTCGATTGTTTGACCAAGCTCCGCAAACTCATTTCTGCCGCTCGCAGCAGTTTCGGTTCGGCGCTCTGGATCAAAGCGGTGAGGAGGACATAGAGCGAACGGTCCATACGTGAGCCGGTCAGGATGCGTTCCGTCACTGGGTCCGGGCCGGGCGGATCGGGAGTTGCTTCGTCGTCGGGGTCCTGGAAGAGCTGTCGAAAGGCGGTGGGATGAGTAAACAGCCAAGCGACGGGAATTTTTAGCGTCGCGGCCAGCGACTCCAGTGTCGAGGCCGAGGGATCGATCTGGGCCGCTTCAATTCCTTCAAGAATCGCGGGTTCGACCTGGAGCGCGGCTGCGACATCATCCAGCGACCGGCCCTTGGATATCCGCCAGG
Source organism: Nitrospira sp. (assembly GCA_035252115.1). Taxonomy (GTDB): domain Bacteria; phylum Nitrospirota; class Nitrospiria; order Nitrospirales; family Nitrospiraceae; genus Nitrospira_C. Next base: position 26,695 of record DATFDJ010000173.1, read on the forward strand.
CTTGGATATGAGCACCAAGCGACATGCGCGATGATACCGAATCCCCGGCCGGACCGCAACGGCAGTGATTCTGGGGGAAATCATAGTTCAAGCCTGATATCAATGTGTTACGATCATTTCCTCGCAGTGGAAGGTGAATATTGAAATAGGTTAAAATATCGCCTGCCTTATCAAACTCGTTGTGATGGAGGAAGTTATGCTGGGAACAGATATTCGAGGAATTATGGCGGAGGAAGAAGAAGTCCAACGTAGAAGGCAAGCATTAAAGTCGCTCTTATCCATGCGGACCAAACAGTTGCGCGAATCGTTGGAAGATAGAATCAAACGAGCTCGGAACAGCGGAGACTGGATTTCGTTGTCAAAGGAAGAATGCGCCACGCTCCATCGCCAGGAAAAGGCCTATTTGAAGTCGCAACTCGAACAGTTGCAGCATGAAGATGACCGGACCAAGGGCAAACTCACTGCGCTAAAGCGAGCAAAGGCGCGTGCGCAACGCATTAGGGCCGCCGAAGCGGCGTCGGGCCGGAAGCGACGTTAACAGCCGGCAAGCTCACCCGGGCGTGTCCACTTCCTTACCGTTACTGAGCCGCGCGCAAGTTTCCCGGATCAGAGAACTTTCCCGAGATAAACATGCTCGACAGACCGATGGCACCTTCGTCGTCGAAGGTGCCAAGGCGGTCCGAGATCTCCTTTCACAACATCCGAATCTGGTTCGGGCGGTCGTCGCCACCCCCGCCTACCTGGAGCGAGAGCCTGCGTCCGATCGAGCGTTACGGGAAGCGATTCAAGCATCGTCATATAGCTGCAAGGAGCACGCCTTTGGACGGCTATCCGATCTTGAAACCCCTCAAGGCATACTGGCGGTTGCGGTGCAGTCTCCATGGAACGAAGAGCGGGTCCTCTCTCAGCCGGTGCTGTTCGGCATCTGGGGGGAGGCAATACGCGACCCTCTCAATGTCGGTTCGATGATCAGGACGGCCGCCGCTCTCGGAGTCTCTGCGCTCTGGCTCTCTCCGGACTCGGCGGACCCTTATAGCTCCAAAGCGGTTCGTGCCTCGGCGGGAGCTCTCTTCACCTTACCGGTCTTTACCAACAGCAACATCGGCACGCTTACCGATAGAGGCTGCGCTTTCTATGCAGCCGTCAGTCATGGCGGGCATGGAACGGTTCCTATGTGCGACATTGAGCGCGTCCCGCAACGAATGATTCTGGCGGTCGGCAATGAAGGGCAAGGTCTCTCGACTCAAACGATTCGCCAAGCAACCAGCCGATTCACCATTCCCCTGAGTCGCCACGTCGAATCTCTCAACGTCGCGGCGACTGTCGCGATCGCGGCATTCTACTTTGGACGCCTGCCAAGGGACTGATTGCGCTATCGCAATTAAAAACAGCTCGGCTCAGTGTAAGCCGGAAAGATGGTGCCGAGGGACAGAATCGAACTGTCGACACCAGCCTTTTCAGGGCTGTGCTCTACCAACTGAGCTACCTCGGCGCTGATTGGCGGAGGGCAAACTGTTACAGAATCGGGTGGAAAAAATCAAGGTGTTGACGAGATCAACACTGATGATGTCTATCCGCCCGTTTCAATGCGGTACAACTATAATGAACGGGCGGTTCACACGAAGCAGCTGTTCAAATCCCTTCCCCGTCTTTTGCGTTGGATTATTTCTGTTTGGCGGAGAGGGAGGGATTTGAACCCTCGGTAGAGGTTTTAGCCCCTACAACGGTTTAGCAAACCGTCGCCTTCGGCCACTCGGCCACCTCTCCATGCGGTCCGTATGCGTGGGTTTCCGTCAGATCAAATAGGACTCGATGCGTTGAAATTAGTCGGCGAGCGACCCGTGATCATACCTCAGGTGCATCTGAGGTACAAGCGCTTCACAGGCACGTCATGAAGTAGCCGATTCACCGGTCTGAAGGTGGGCCGGTCGAACGTTGCCGACCCATGATCTCATCCGGCCGATGATCAGTTTTGGTTGACTGGGCCAGCGAGAGACCGCAACTGCGTGATGAGATGCCGGTTGAAGGGAACGGACGGAGAGTCCTTCGCCGAGGCGTTTGCGGGTCAATGGAGCCGTGTATCGAAGTTCCACATGGCTGGGCCGAAGCACGCCGCTCGCAGAAAGCATGTGGAGTGCGGTGCGGATTTGCCGGCGACGCGCGATGTGTCGCCTGACGGAATGTATCGGCAAAAAGAGCGCATGGACAATCATGACTTCTCCTCCGTCGGTGCGTGATCCGTTACATCCAAAGGATCCGACCCAGATCTTCATCGATGCCTCGAGGCCGTTGGCATTGGGTGCAGCGGGCGAAGAGCTTGGCTGATTGAGGAGGCATGTCACCCCGCAATACCAGTTGGTACGTGTGGCTTCCGCAGCACGGACATGCCTTGCCACGCAATTCTCTTCGGACTGTCCCGATCTTTCCTAATTGCTTCTGCATGGCTTTTCCTCCAGCGTCGTAGTAGTGATCTGTGCCGCCGTCGAATCCCATCTTGGAATACGATCGAACTCTTGAAAATACCTTGGAGGTAGGAGAGACCTGACTAAAGTGGGGAGTGAAACGGGAGCAGAGCCACTGGTTGATTCATGGCGATGCCATGAATCAAACCGGTGGGGCTGTTATGGCAGCGTGATTGGGATGGATTGGGATAGGCCGTAAACTGAAACGGGGCGAAGGCAGGTCTCCCCAGGAGGGAGCAGAGACCTCTTGCTGCTTTAGGGTGGGCATTCCAAAGCAGACACCTTCGCCCCATCCCATTTAACCAAGGAAGATGAACCGCAACAAGGTAGTAGAATACCTAGCGACATCCCGATGCCGAGTTTCGGGCCTTGTGCCTGCCGTGCTCCGCTCTCACTATCGACGGTTTTCTGGCATCCAGGATGATCGAGGTATATGCCAATTCTGCGAGTTGGTTTCTGGCATCAAATCGTTTGGATCTGGTGATCATTCCATCGGCGGGATGCCAGTCTTGATAGTGAAAGGCCCCGTTTTCATCGAAATATTCCAACAATGTCACGTCGAATCCCACGGATTCAAACACATCCCTCAGCGTCACGTATGTATAAAGCACATGATGATCTTCCGACCCTTCACCCCATCCGCCGGGTCTCACGCGGTCGATATAGCACTTGTCAGGGTGCAATCCATCCGGGACGGCCACCCGGATGTACCCGTTTGGGGCCAGATACTTGAAACAGTTCTTCGCCGCCGTGTTCGCAGCACCGGAATTGAGGTGTTCCCAGACATGTTCCGCTAAAATGGCATGGATCGTATTGGGTCGAAAATGGAATGCCCAGTCGGTCTCTCGCAGGAGATCCAGAGTCGTCCTGTCGGTGGTAATCCAGCCATGGTACCGATCTTCTCCCGCTCCTACGATAATGCGCAGCGTATCGTGACCTCCTATGGCTGGCGCGGTATCGCGCTCCTGCTTACCAAGCAAAATATCGAGTCCGCTCCTTATCGCGGATAAGATTGGCATGTGTATTCCACCCAAGCGTGAGTAGTTTCTTTTTTTATCTTTGAAGTATCTTCATTGCGCTGCTATTGGCGCCGCTGTAAGAACCATTCTTCAGAATGCCGAGTGCGCGCCTCGACAAGACACCACACGAGGCGATGCTCGGTTCAGTTGAATGTGAAGGGAGAAGGTGGGTCGCTCTGTGAAGGACTCGACACGTAGCTGTGGCGATCATGATTCCGACGAGTCCAGAACTGATGCAGAAGCCGAACCTTTTCCATGGTGTTTTCGACGGACCCTGCGCTCACCGGTTTAGACTCGTGTTCGTGTCACGGATAGTCCAGACGTTAGAGACACTCCATCTCCTGGTCCACTAGTAGAGCCCCTAGTCGCTGTTTTGAAGGCCGTAAGCTTGCCTGAAAGGGGATGGATGAGGATTTTCAGAGGACGATGCGGATGCCCCTCGCATCATGAGATTTTTAACAAGCCATCACACCACTGTACGTGAGGGGCTGCAGTAATATGCTGGCCTTAAGCGAGAAATGTATAGAAGCCGCAGCTTGCTGCCGCTTCCTGCCGGAGCCGTCTCCATTGCTCCGTCTGTTCGAATTTCGAGAGCCAATAGGCCAGTGCTCACCAAGCACCCACATTCAAACCTTGCCGAAGCACCGCCGGTCTTCACTTGTCAATTGTTCAAGTGGCACAGTGTGACAGTTTGATCCAGTGCAGTTTGAACTTCCTTCGATTTTAACTTTAAAAGATTGCAAGACCCCACTCTAATCTAAAGCCTCTCCAGCCATTTCTCGGTTACTCTCCTCCGTTCAGCATGGGAATATAACCTGCTCGTACTATCTTCATTCCCAGTAGGTGCATCCGTGAGTCTGGGCCATAGTTGATCAAGTCATACGGAGGGATGATGCCGGCAAGCTAGTCCCGCATAGTCGCGCCTTCGGAGTGGCGACAATGGCTCGCGAAAGTACGGAGATCCGGACAGGGTTCTTCATTATCATCCTGGCGGTCTCAGTGCTTGGGTGCCGCAGCACTCCCTCACCACCGAGCCAGACGGTCACTGTATCCAGTTCCTGGTCTGCGCTCACGGTCCCGCCGGACGTACAAAGGATTGCGGTTTTTTATCCGCATTCCTCCGTGAGGGAATATGTGGAAGCCTATCATCGACTCGAAGGCGCGGCGTTCCAACTGAAAGCCTCCCGATCGAAACTGACGTTGGTCGATCGCTTCAACCTGCAGACCGTGACCAAAGAATTGTGGTTCCAAAATGGCGGGGCCGTTTCCGAAGAGACGGCGACGAGAATTGGTCACCTGTTGGGCGTGGATAGTGTGCTGTTGTTTGCGATCGATGGGCCGACATTAACCGATCGCGTGATGGCCAGGCGATTCTACCAAGTACGACCGGTCACGATCACGACGAAAATCATTCGGGTCGAGAGTGCAGAAGTGGTCTACCTTGATGTCGTGATAGCTAAAATGCACGACTATGGCTATGGGGACCGTTGGTTCTTCGATAATATGGATTATGAGCTGTTGAGCCGTGAAGCATTGGATCGGAGCATCAAGCAGACGGTCGTCGATCTCGAGCGTGCATTTCAATAACCCAGGTGCGTGGCGTTTGCGGGTTTAAGTTTACAGACCGGCTGTTTGACCGCCATCGACTACCATCGCGTGTCCTAGGACAAAGCCAGCCTCGTCCGAACACAACCAGAGGACCGTCGCTGCGATCTCCTCGGGCTTCCCCATCCGCCCGACCGGCTCCTGCGCGATCACTCTCTTCCGCCCTTCCTGCGTGCCCTCGGTAAAGCGGTCCATCATCGGAGTGTCGATGATGCCGGGGCACACAGCGTTGACGCGGATGTCCGACTGGGCGTAATCAAGGGCCGCCACCTTGCTGAGGGCGGTCACGCCAAATTTCGCGGCAGTGTATGCCGCTTGGCCTTTGATGGCCATAACCCCGGCTCCCGAGGATGTATTGACAATTGCGCCGCCCCCATTCCGGAGCATCACCGGGATTTCGTATTTCATACATAGGAACATACTGCGGAGGTTCACATGGATGATACGGTCCCATTCTTCCTCCGCAAGATCGGCGGTCCTTGTCACCGGCTGCTCGCAGCCGGCGTTGTTGAAGGCGGCGTCGAGGCGCCCGAACGCTTTGACCGCCTTGTCCAAAGCAACCTGTACATCTTCACCGCGCGTCACGTCGCATTTCACGGGGAGCGCCCGCCCGCCGAATTCTTCGATCATGCGGGCCGTCTCTTGATTGCCCTTTTCCGAAATGTCGGCAATGACCACGCTGGCGCCCTCACGCGCGAACGCCAACGCGGTGGCGCGACCGATGCCGTGCGCTGCACCGGTCACGAATGCGACCTTGCCCACATATCTCCCGTTCCGGCTTGTCGTCATGTGTCGTCGATCCGTTTGTAAGGCAAAAATGAGACTGCCAGCTACACGCTATGCTCACGGTCATATCATTCGCAAGTATGAGCACACGTGCAATCGTTCCGCATGACTTCAGGCGGACAGCGGGTCGGAATCTGGGACGGCAGGGTGCCGCGTCCCGTGGCCATGGAGTTGACGGGCCACAAGACCAACGCGGTGTATCGATGGTATGCGATCGTGTGTGAGGCGGATCTCAGTGAGGGATTGAAGAAACTGGCGAGACTTCATGAGCAGTGCGGCGCTCC
>DATFDJ010000174.1:0-2008 GCA_035252115.1 Nitrospira sp.
GTTTGCGGTTGCGAGATCGTGATCATTTTTGTATTCCTCCGCAGGAGGATGGTTAATCGGGCACTCGAGACAAATGGGATGCTTTCCTTTGAACCTTCCTGTTCACTCCTGTTGCTTTTGTTGATGTAGATTCACCCTGCAGCTTTGAGAGTGACATTTTTTGATTCGATCGAGTCAAGAAGTTCATTCCACGATTTGACGAACGACTCGGCGCCTTCGCGCTGGAGATCGGCGGCAAGCTGATCATGGTCGATCCCGGCTTTAGCGAATTGGGCGATCACCTTTTCGGCATCGCCGCCGTCGACGGGCAATAGATCACCCAGTTCACCATGTTCAGCGAAAGCAAGTAGCGTCGCATCGGGGATCGTATTGATGGTGAATGGTGTGGCGAGAGCCTGGATGTAGAGAACGTCGGAAGCAGCCGGGTCTTTGGTACCGGTGCTCGCCCAGAGCAGGCGTTGTGGGTGGGCGCCGGCGTTGGCCAGCCGCTGCCAGCGATCCGAATCGAGCAGTTGGCGGTAGGCTTTGTACGTCCGCTTGGCGACGGCGATCCCGAGATTGTCCTGCAATTTTACTGGGACTTTGCCCATTGTCGCCTTGTCCCAGCGGCTGATGAAGACCGACCCCACGGACCATACGGCCGGATTGAGTCCGGCCTGGATGCGCCGCTCGACGCCTCGAAAGTAGGCATCGGCAGCTGCCAGATATTGCTCGCACGAAAACAGCAGAGTCACGTTCACTGGCACTCCAGCGAAGATGGCCTCCTCAATCGCCGGAAGGCCTTCTCGGGTACCGGGAATCTTGATAAAGAGATTCGGCCGCCCCGCGCGAGCGTAGAGCTGCTTGGCCTCGGCGATCGAGTGTGCCGTGTCATGAGCGAACAAGGGAGACACTTCTATCGACACCCATCCATCAGTGCCATTCGTCCGGTCGTGAACGGGTCGGAAGAGGTCGGCGGCCTGGGTCATGTCCTCCAGCGCCAACTCGAAGAAGAGCCCCTCGCCTGACTTGCCTTCCTTCATCTTCTGACGAATGGCGTCATCGTAGAAGTTCGAATTCTTAATCGCGTGGTCAAAGATCGACGGATTGGAGGTGAGCCCGGTGAGCGAGAATTCGTCGATGTAACGGCGGAGCGTCCCACTCGTCAGGAGCCCGCGGGAAATGTTGTCAAGCCAGAGACTCTGGCCAATATTGTGGAGTTGTTGCGTCGGCCTCATATTCTTTTCCTTAATGACAGGTCCAAGAAACCTATTCCCCACCTCGTTTGACCGCGAAATGCCGAGGGGTTTGCGAAGAGCTACCCGTAAGGCAGACTTAACCGCGTTCACGATGTCACCGGAAGAAATACCGAACTTGTCGATTAACTCCTTGGCCTGACCGCTGTGCGCAATCTCCCGCACGGCCAGCTTATAGGTCTGGAAGCTCTCCTGAGCGAGGGCGGAAAGAACGGCGTCGCCAAGACCTCCGTGTTCATAGTGATCTTCGACCGTGATGACAATTCCGCCCACTGCTCGCGCCGACGCTATCAGCTCTTCGCGATCGATAGGTTGAACGCTGAACAAATCGATGACGCGAACCGAAATACCTTCTTTCTGGAGCTGGTCGTACGCGGCTAGAGCTTCAAAGACGGTGACACCGCCCGCGACAATGAGGGCCCGGTCTTTGAGACTTTTTCGGAGGATTTTGCATTTCCCGATTGTGAACTCCTCGTCCGGGCCGTAGAGAATCGGGGATTTCGGGCGCCCGAGACGGAGATAGCAAGGGCCGGCTCGATCAACGATCATGGTCGTGGCTTTCCATGCACTCGTGGCATCGGCAGGATAGAGCACGGTGAAGTCCGGTTCCGCACACATCATGGCAAGGTCCTCGAGCCCCATTTGCGATGGACCGTCCTCGCCAATGGATACTCCACAGTGCGTACCGACGAGTTTAATATTCAGCTTGCTGATGGCCGCCATGCGAATGAAATCGTACGCCCGGGTCATGAAGCATGAAAATAGAGAAGCAA